>DBCI01000037.1:0-1522 GCA_002292975.1 Polynucleobacter sp. UBA962
CATTAAATCAAAACAAAATCCTCATTACTGGTGGGGCCGGATTTCTAGGATCACATCTCGCTGAAAAGCTTCTTCATAGTGGTAATGAGGTTTTGGTGGTTGATAATTTTTTTACAGGAAATAAACAAAATCTCACTCACCTCTTAAGCAATCCCAATTTAGAGGTGATGCGTCATGATGTGACCTTTCCCCTATACGTAGAAGTCAACCAGATTTATAACCTTGCCTGCCCCGCTTCGCCAGTGCACTATCAATATGATCCAGTGCAAACCACCAAAACAAGTGTGCATGGCGCAATCAATATGTTGGGTCTTGCTAAAAGAACACGAGCCCGTATTTTGCAAGCCTCAACGAGTGAAGTCTACGGCGATCCAGAGGTGCATCCTCAGCCTGAATCGTATTGGGGAAAAGTCAATCCAATTGGTATTCGCTCCTGCTATGACGAAGGTAAGCGCTGCGCTGAAACTCTATTCTTTGATTACCATCGACAGCATCAAACTGATATTAAGGTAGTGCGGATATTTAATACGTACGGACCCCGCATGCATCCAAATGATGGACGTGTAGTGAGTAACTTTATCGTACAGGCCCTAAAAGGTAAGGACATCACGATTTATGGGGATGGCCAGCAAACTCGAAGCTTTTGCTACGTGGATGATCTCATTGATGCCATGATCAAAATGATGAACTCAGAAAAAGGGTTTACTGGCCCAGTCAATATTGGGAACCCTGGTGAGTTCACGATGTTGCAATTAGCTGAAATGGTGCTTTCGTTATCAAATAGTAAATCTAAAATTATTTATCAACCTCTGCCATCAGATGACCCCAAGCAACGCCAACCTAATATTGACTTAGCCAAAGATAAGCTTGGTTGGCAGCCCAAGGTTGAACTTAAGGATGGCCTTAAAGAGACGATTGCTTACTTTAAGAAAATGATCTAACGGTTTTAAATGGATAAAACCAATGGGGTCAATGGGCAGATTCGCAAAATCCGTTCGTTTGTTCGTCGGGCTGGAAGAACCACCAATGCTCAATCAAGGGCAATGAATGAGCTAGCCCCACAATTTTTAATTCCTTTTACGCATGCCGCATTGGATTGGAGCGTTTTTGAGCACACCCCCGATCAAGACAGCTCTCCTCTGAAAATTCTTGAAATTGGCTTTGGCATGGGCGAATCCACTGCCCATATTGCGCAGACTCGCTCACGGGACCTATTTTTAGGGATCGAGGTTCATGACCCTGGTGTGGGCGCATTACTAAAGAAAATTGGTGAGTTGCAGTTACGTAATCTCCGTCTGATTCAGCACGATGCTGTCGAGGTCTTGGAGCACATGATTGCTGAAGAGTCTTTGGATGGCGTGCATATATTCTTTCCGGATCCTTGGCATAAGAAGCGTCATCACAAGCGTCGATTGATCCAAAAAGACTTTCTAACTCTTTTGGTGTCTCGTCTTAAAACAGGTGGATATATTCACCTAGCAACCGATTGGCAGCATTATGCTGAGCAAATGCTTCTCGTCTT
>DBCI01000037.1:1617-1906 GCA_002292975.1 Polynucleobacter sp. UBA962
ATTGGTGGAATAGTATTTAGCTACGATCATTTAGCCAAGCCGCACGCTGGCTATGTGGAGCGGCCCGCTTATCGACCCACCACCAAGTTCGAGAACCGTGGTCTCAAATTAGGTCATGGGGTTTGGGATTTACTGTATCGCAAGAAGTAGTCTGCCCCAAGAACGTTTTTTAGAGCCCAATACAAACGTATTTCATCTCTAGATATTCATCAATACCCCAAGAGCTACCCTCACGACCTAAGCCCGATTGTTTGACGCCGCCAAACGGGGCAACTTCGTTGGAGATTAG
>DBCI01000037.1:2060-2827 GCA_002292975.1 Polynucleobacter sp. UBA962
ACTGGCGCTACCGGTCCAAACGTTTCTTCAGTGGTAATCAGCATCGAGCTATTTACACCCGCAAGCACGGTGGGCTCATAGTACGTCCCCCCGAGGCTGGAGCGCTTACCACCAATGACCAAGCGAGCTCCCTTGCTGATGGCATCCGCCACATGGCGTTCCACCTTTTCAATGGCTTGCTGATCAATTAAAGGACCTTGCGAAACACCTTGATCTAGGCCGTTACCAATCTTGATGGACTTCGTGGCGGCTGCTAGCTTTTCCACAAAAACATCATGAACCTTTTTATGCACATAGAAACGGTTGGCACATACACAGGTTTGACCTGCATTGCGATATTTGGAGACCATGGCACCGGCTACTGCCGCATCAATATCGGCGTCATCAAACACGATAAAGGGCGCATGACCACCCAACTCCAGAGCAAGCTTTTTGATCGTGGGTGCAGATTGAGCCATTAGGATACGACCGACCTCGGTTGATCCGGTAAACGATAGGTGGCGCACAATCGGGGACTCGCACAGCACCTTGCCAATTGCAATAGATTGTTCTGAGTCTGCGGTCACAATGTTAATGACCCCATCCGGGACCCCTGCTTCTTGAGCTAAATAGGCAATTGCCAAGGCTGATAGGGGAGTTTGCTCTGCCGGTTTAATGACTATGGTGCAGCCGGCTGCCATGGCCGGAGCAATTTTGCGAGTGATCATGGCAATTGGAAAGTTCCAAGGGGTAATGGCAACACAAACTCCAATAGCTTGTTTTAGGAC
>DBCI01000037.1:2961-3273 GCA_002292975.1 Polynucleobacter sp. UBA962
GCCTCTGCCAAAGGCTTACCTTGCTCTAAGGTCATGAGGATTGCTAAATCATCGGCGTTAGCCAGAATGAGCTCAAACCATTTACGCATAATCCCAGCACGTTCTTTAGCGATTCTGCCCCGCCATGCAGATAGGGCAATCTCAGCCGCTTGAATAGCCTCATGAGCATCGGCGGTGTTTAGATTAGCTACTAAGGCTAAGTTCTGGCCCGTAGCGGGATTGCGAACCGGGAAGCGTTGATTGGCTGATGCTTTAATCCATTGACCATTGATCAGGGCATCCTCTCTAAATAGGGAAGGATTCTTGAGAAGT
>DBCI01000037.1:3351-3776 GCA_002292975.1 Polynucleobacter sp. UBA962
AGTAGTAACAAATAAGTTTTCTAGTGTAATACCTAGTCTTTCTTGAGTAGGAAACACTTTTCTAGCTAAAGTATTTGAATTTATTGAACTCAACTGGCTTAATCGATCCGCAAATTTCTTAGTTAACTCTGGAGCCAATAAAAATCTAGTAGACCACTATTAGTAGTAGGTTAAATAGGATTTACATCCTACCGGTAGTTTTAAATAGACACTTTTTCTTTCAAATGATGAAAATAATCCCAACAATAAGGTGTTTTTCATGATGAGGAATAAGTGCGGACTAACCATCGTAAGATATTGAAGTTAATCACTATTTTATTTAAAGCAGTGCATCATATTAGGGTTTTAACCGATTACTGCATGAAAAAGTAATTAAAGAAGATATCTTTATGCTTGACAGGTTATATAGGGCTACCTAAGATGCC
>DBCI01000037.1:3960-4111 GCA_002292975.1 Polynucleobacter sp. UBA962
TGGTTGCTGCTATTTTGGCGGTCTGGCTAATTGGGCCAAAGACCGGCGCTGGATTGTTTGATCTAGCCCATTATTTGGTGCCAGCAGAGGCGCGAGCTTTAATTTTAGGAACCGATAGCGCTGAAATACTGACCGCTGATGAATCTGCTGG
>DBCI01000037.1:4215-5030 GCA_002292975.1 Polynucleobacter sp. UBA962
CGGCTATCGATCGCGGTATTTTACGAACTGAGGCCGAGCGTAAGGCAGTGACAACTCATTTGACCAAGAAGTTTGGTTTATCACCAGAAGACACCGCGCATTATGTTGCCCAAGCGATTGCAGTAGGTAAAGAGGTTAATCTGGACCCCACTTTGATCTTGGCAGTGATGGCTATCGAATCTAGCTTTAATCCACGCGCAGAAAGTCGGGCAGGAGCCCAAGGGCTTATGCAAGTTCGTACTCATGTTCATCAAGAGAAATTTGAGCCCTATGGGGGCCCATTAGCAGCATTCATACCCGAGGCAAATATTCGGGTGGGCGCGCTGATTCTAAAAGCGTGTATTGCAAAGGCTGGATCATTAGAGGCGGGTCTTAAGAACTATCTTGGGGCACCCAATGCAGCTAGTGGGATCAATACGTATACCGGTAAGGTATTTTCTGAGCGCGAAGAGTTGCGCAGTATCGCCCGCCGCATTAGTAACAACGTTTAGATCAGCTGTTCGTTTCAGCGTACCGTAGTTTTTGAGCAAGCTGGTCAAGTACGCCATTGACGTATTTGTGACCATCCGTCCCCCCAAAAGTTTTGGTTAGCTCTACTGCCTCGTTGATGGCAACTTTATAGGGAACCGATAGGTCAGCCGCAAGCTCATAGGCGCCAATTAAGAGGGCGGCATGCTCTACGGGTGAGAGTTCAGCAATCGGTCGATCGAGCTCTGGGGTAATCAGGGCATCGAGTTCTTGATTGCGGTTAATGACCCCTTGGAAGATGCTTGTAAATAGATCCTGTTGGCATTTCTGAAAGGCGGGATCCTCGC
>DBCI01000037.1:5170-7431 GCA_002292975.1 Polynucleobacter sp. UBA962
GTGAGCGAACGCTTATGAGCTCCAGTAGAAATGGTTTTATGACTCAAGCCATCACTCCGACTGGATATCAATATCAGGAGTGAGCGCTAGTGCAAGGTTTGCCATTTCAACGGCAGCCCTCGCACAATCTCGGCCCTTTTCGTCTACCCGAGCAGTCGCTTGCGCATCGGTGTCGCAGGTAAGAATGCCATTGGCAATCGGCACACCAGCATCAAGGCTAACACGTGTGATACCACTGGCAGACTCGTTTGAAACTAACTCAAAATGATAGGTTTCCCCACGAATCACAGCACCCAAAGCAATCAAAGCGTCAAACTCTTCGGTTTTGGCAAGTTGTGCAAGTGCAAAGGGGATTTCAAGTGCGCCAGGAACCGTTACCAGTTGTATATCCGAATGAGCAACGCCCAAGGCAAGCAATTCCTGAATACAGGACTCTGATAGGGCCTGACAATGCTCTAGATTAAAGCGAGCTTGCACGATTGCAATCCGCAGATCTTGGCCATTGAGGTCCGCCTCAAACACATCAATGTCATTCATAGAGGCTCCTCAAGATCGATTGGTAGAGTAGGGAACATTCCCGATAATTTCGAGTTTATAACCGGACAAGCTAGGAACTCGTGCAGAATTAGCTAACAGCCGCATCTTTTGAACCTGTAAATCTTTCAGAATTTGCGCACCGATACCGTAACTCCGAAAATCAGTCTTACGTTCAATGCTCGATTTAGAGCTGGTGCTAGACATTTGATTATTAAGCCCCTGAGTTTGTTGGCATAGTTTTTCAAATTGTGTCAGCCACTTTAGCTCAGAGGGAGCAGCAATCCCAGCAGCATTAAGGAGTACAGCAACCCCACTGCTCGATTGAGCAATTGCCTCTAGCGCTTTATGAAGAGGCCACGAGTGAGTGGAGCTTTCCGTATCCAGGAAATCTAAAATCGTGACTGGTTCATGCACTCGAACTAAAACCTCTTCATGCGGTTGAGGCTGCCCTTTCACTAGAGCAAGGTGCAAGCAATTACTGGGTTTATCGCGATAGACTATTCCCTGAAACCGACCCCATGGAGTGATGAATTCGCGTTCTGCTTCGCGTACAACAATACTTTCTGTTTGACTACGATATTGAATTAAGTCAGCAATCGTCCCAATCTTCAGTTGATGCATTTCTGCAAACTCAAGAAGATCAGGTAGACGAGCCATATTGCCGTCATCCTTCATGATTTCACAAATAACTGCAGAGGGAGAGCAGCCCGCCAAACTGGCTAAATCACAACCTGCCTCAGTGTGACCTGAGCGGATCAATACACCACCTGGTTGCGCCATTAATGGAAATACATGACCTGGCTGGACGAGATCATTTGGTTTGGCATTGACAGCGACCGCTGCTTGAATGGTACGAGCACGATCTGCAGCAGAGATGCCAGTGGTTACTCCAGAGGCGGCCTCAATCGAGACAGTAAAGTTTGTGCCCAGCGCAGTACCGTTTTCACGAACCATTAAGGGAAGATTGAGCTGTTGACAGCGCTCTTTAGTAAGAGTTAAGCAAATTAAGCCACGGCCATGCTTTGCCATGAAATTAATTGCCTCGGCACTAACGTGGTCAGCGGCTAAGACCAAATCACCTTCGTTTTCACGATCCTCTTCATCGACCAAAATAATCATCCTACCCGCGCGGAGTTCAGCAATGATTTCTTGAACAGGACTAATTGCAATCGATGGAGACTTTGGCATATCTTCTTGAATTCTAAATAGACCGCTATTTTAAGCCCTTAGGCTAATTTGTAGGGTAATACAACAGAAGTATCTGTAAAGTCTGATTTTGGGGTGTACCTAGATAGAGCTGGATGCGTGGCAATATCTGGGCCCACTCAATACGATAAAACACTAAAGCAATCATGCCAACGTCCAGAATCCTTCATGCAAAAGGCTTTGTTCTCTTTGAGTTATTAATTGCAATGACGATATTGGCAGGCAGTATCACAATCTTACATACCATCTTCGCGAATCTGGTGGCCAAGCAAATAAAACTAGAAAAGGTACAGGATGATTTAATCGAAAACGCTAATCAAGCAGAAATTCAGATTGCACAAGATCGTTTGCAGAAAGCATCGCAATGACCCTGCTATCTTGCATTACTGCGCTCACTCTCGGTGCAGTGATGGTCTATCCACCATTGAAATTATTGAATGATGTAATGCTCAAACGCCTTGAGATTGAGCAGGATATTCTCATGGCACAGAACATCAATCGCGCTATGGAGTTGCTGG
>DBCI01000037.1:7507-8517 GCA_002292975.1 Polynucleobacter sp. UBA962
TATTCAGATCAAGCAAGATGGTTTATTTAAAGGAGCGGCTGCAATTGAGTTGAGGCAAGATTTACCCAAGTATTTAGCCTACGACTGCATGGGCAATGCGTTATCGAAGGAACGAACCCGAAAGCAAAAAACCTATCAACACTTTTACCTCGAGCGCAGTCGTAATGATCCACAAAGTGCCAGTTTGATTTGTCAGAGCTTAGACCGGAAAGGTCAGTTGCACCAAGCAGAACTTCTTAATCAGGTGCAATATCTGCGTATTCATTGGGTTAATCCTCAGGCAATCAATGCCACTATTTTGAGCCCCAAAGGCCCTACTGGATTAATCAGGGTTAGTCTCGGGGTGAGACGTACATCCAAAACCACCAAGGTAAATAAGCTCATTGAGCAGGTCCGCTGGGTTGCCCCAAGGCATATTTAGTCTAGTCTCGATGATATTGCTATGGGTGATGAGTATATTGATGTATCTGACATGGGCTATTGCTCAGCTTGAGGGCTATTTGGCATTAGAGATAAAAACCAACGCTATCTATCAAGCTTATGTACATGATTTTCAGAAGACTGAGCGCACATTACTAGCGTGTGAGCAAGGCCTCCTCGAGCCTGCCCTCGTAGAATCGTCTAAACCTGCAGCCGAAGGGTTCGCTGACAGGTGTCAGATCGAGGCTCTTGGCCCAGTTGAATCAAGCAGCAGAACTCAGGGAACTCCGCAGCGAAAGTACTTGTATCAAATTAGGGCAGGGAATCGGATTCGTATCGAGAGTACGGTGGTTGTGGATCATTTTGCCGGAACAATGACACGACTAAATTGGCAACAGCTCTATGATTAGTATGCGCCACGAGGAAATATCTTCTCAGCGACTCTTTGCGCAAAGAGGCTTTACTCTGGTGGAGTTACTCGCAGTAATTACCCTATTGAGTTTGATGCTCTTCATGGGGTTGCCACTCGTGCAAGCGCAGTTCCAGGAGCGTGAGCTAGAACAAACTGCGAGGCAGTTTATTCGGCATGC
>DBCI01000037.1:8602-8908 GCA_002292975.1 Polynucleobacter sp. UBA962
TTGGGATCTAGGTTGGCAAACTGAAGTCTTGGAGGCTAGCTCAACGATTGGAGTAATCAATTCTGTATTGGCCCAGTATGAGTTGCCCACTGATGTACAGATTGATGCCCATCGTTTTCGTGATCCTCATTCGAACACCATGCAGATCATTTTTAATCCTGCTGGTGCGGCCAAGACCCAGCATGGAGGTTTTGTGGCTAACCGTTTAATCCTATCCCATACAAAGGCAAACCACTTAAAGCGCCACATTATTTTGGCTGCTAGTGGACGTTGGCGTATCTGTGATCCAAATATCTCAGCCTCTAA
>DBCI01000037.1:8943-10508 GCA_002292975.1 Polynucleobacter sp. UBA962
TCATGTTGAGTATGGAAGTGGATTGTCTAAATCGGGTTTAATAGAGGGATGGCTCAATTTAGTCCCTTTGATCAACAAATGATGTCCCTTGCATTACACGAGGCCAGGAAGGCTTTGTATCTCTCTAATCCTAATCCGCGCGTAGGTTGTGTGATTAGTAAAGGAGACAAAATCGTAGGGCAGGGCTATACACAAAGCGTTGGTAGTAATCATGCTGAAATTGAGGCGATTGCCAATGCTCATCATCAGGGTGCTAGTGATTCTGACTTATACGGATGTACGGTGTATGTCAGTCTAGAGCCATGCTCACATATAGGCAGAACACCACCATGCTGCGATGCGCTCGAGCAAATTAGGCCAGCCCGAGTGGTCATTGCAATGCAAGACCCTAACCCAAAGGTTGCAGGGCAAGGAATTGCTCGACTACAAAAATTAGGTATTGATGTAAAAGTTGGTTTATTGGCCAAGGAGTCCGCTGAGCTCAATCCCGGGTTTATAAAACGTATGACCCAGGGATTGCCCTTTGTACGCATGAAAATAGCAGCTAGCTTTGATGGCAGGACTGCATTAGCAAATGGCCAAAGTCAGTGGATTACAGGTGTTGATGCTCGTGCAGATGGCCATCATTGGCGTGCTCAAGCATGCGCTATCTTGTCAGGTGGCGGAACCGTTCGAGAGGATGATCCACAGCTAACGGTTCGCGATGTGATGACCGAACGTCAACCTCTGCGCGTGATCGTTGATTCTCATTTAGAAACACCACTCAATGCAAAAGTGCTAAAAGATGCAAACGCATTATTGGTGTGCGCCAACCCCGAGCCTAAGCACTTGATTACGATGCGGGATGCCCTTAAAGAGAAGGGGATCTCAATCTTGGAGCTTCCTAACCCCAAGGGTAAAGTAGATTTACCAAAATTACTTTCTTATTTAGCAGAAAAGCGTGAGATTAACGAAGTCCACGTTGAGGCGGGTTTTAAATTAAATGGCTCATTCGTTCGTGAAAATTGCGTCGATGAGCTATTAATTTATCAAGCCCCCTGTTTTTTGGGGGACGGCCTTGGTATGGCTAATATTGCCAGCCTTGATCAATTGGCTAATCGACAGAATTGGACGATCATTGAGCACTGCTTAATTGGTGGTGATCTGCGTATACGTGCCGTACGAAGCAAAGAAACTAAATAAACACTGCTATAGTTTCTCCATGTTTACCGGAATCATTACAGCAATTGGTGAGATCACAAAGGTTGCCCCCAAAGGGGATGGCTTTCATCTCGAAATTACGACACCCGCCGCTTATCTCGATGATGTGGTGATTGGAGATAGCATTGCGATTCAGGGTGCTTGCATGACCGTTACCGGATTAAAAGATACTCAGTTTGAGTGCGATGTTTCAAGAGAGTCGATTAGTAAAACGACTGGCCTGGATAAGCCTTCGAAGGTCAACTTAGAAAAAGCTCTGCGCTTTAATGATCGCCTTGGAGGCCATTTGGTTAGTGGCCATGTCGATGGAATTGGCAACGTCACATCGTTTGAGGCTGTACAGGCTGATCCATACGGTTCATGGA
>DBCI01000037.1:10624-11306 GCA_002292975.1 Polynucleobacter sp. UBA962
GCTGTGTGTCCTATTGAGATCAATATCATTCCCCATACACTCACACAAACCACTCTGGGGCAACTAAAGGCAGGCGATTCTGTGAACTTAGAGGTTGATCTTATCGCGCGCTATGTAGCACGCATGTTGGGTAAAGACTAAAGACAGTCTAATTATTGATTTGATAGCGTGTTGGATCAGAGACCCCTGCTTGACTAAATCCCGTCTTACGCAATTGACAGGACTCGCAAATACCGCATGCCTCACCATTCGTATTGGCTTGATAGCATGAGACAGTTTGGCTGTAATTAATGCCCATCTCAGCGCCCAGCCGTATGATTTGAGCCTTACTCATTTGAATAATCGGAGCATGAATACGAAAGCTATTTTCTGGGTCGAGTGATTCAACGCCGGCCTTGGTAGCAAGATTGGCCATCACTTCAAATGAGCGAACATATTCAGGGCGACAGTCTGGGTAGCCCGAGTAATCGACAGCATTAGCACCGTAGAAGATGTCTAGGCTAGAAATAGATTCAGCCCATGCCAGTGCAAGCGAAAGCATGATCGTATTGCGAGCAGGTACATAGGTAATTGGAATGACTGGTCCATTGGTGTTTAAATTAGCTTGATCATTGCTGGTTGGGATATGCAAAGAATGATCCGTAAGCGCTGAGCCACCAAAGCGGGGAAGATCCAAGTGAAT
>DBCI01000037.1:11438-15744 GCA_002292975.1 Polynucleobacter sp. UBA962
GCGAGGATTGTGGTGGAATCGAGCCCACCAGAAAATAAGATAACCGCAGGTGCGTTTTGAGTACGTGGTTTAGTGAGATTAAAGGCAGAAAGGAATGGAGCAGTCACGTTTAAAGCAGCAATGAATGAAAAGGCTATTTATTTAATACCCGCCAAGATAGGCTTCGCTTCATTTGCCGCATCAGAATCTGGATACTTGGCAATCAGATCGGTAAATAACTTCTTGGCTACAGCCTTTTTACCAGACTCGAGATTGGCATTCGCCATGGTCAAGGTTGCCGCAGGTACGCGCTGATGTCCTGGGTAGCGGCTAATGAGACCCTGTAGTTGAGTAATAGCGGCTTTGTAATCTTTTAGGGCGTATTTTGTATTACCCGACCAATAGAGCGCTAAGGGCAGATAGGGGCTTGAGGGATATTTACGAATAAAACTCGTGAACTCACTATCAGCATTTTTGATCTGCCCCGCCTGAAAGGATTTAAGGGCTTCGTCATAGGATGATTTTTCTCCGGCCTGAACAATACCTGTAACACCTTCGACCTCAACGTTTTGAGGCTCCAGTCGAGATACTCGCGCATCAAGATCTTGATAAAAAGATTTTTGGTTATTGCTTAGATCATCGTTTTGTTTTTGCAGACTTTCAATTTGACCGCGTAATTGGGCATTCTCGGATTTGTGTTTATCCAGTTGGTTTTGGAGATCTAAGATAGCGGCCTGTGATGTACTGACCGACTTGCGTAATTCAAGAATTGCCCTGCGAGCTTCGTCATCTGAGAGCATCGCCCAAGTATTTTGTGACAGCAGTGAGGCTGCAACAGATAAAAAAAGAGCGAGTGCTGATTTAGATATCACGACGAGTGCTTAGTTAAATTACTTGGTGAGGTAGATAATATCGGCGCGACGGTTTTCTGCCCAAGCTGCCTCATTATTACCTTCCGATTTTGGTTTTTCTTTTCCAAGACTAACGGCTTCCATTTGACCATCGGGCACACCGAGTGCAGCGAATGCGCGACGCACTGCATCGGAGCGACGTTGACCTAAGGCAAGGTTATATTCAGCCGTACCTCGGTCATCGGTATTACCCTGGATCATGATCTTTTGTTGCGGATTTTGTTTAAGGAATGCGGCACCCGCTTGCAACATATTTTGATACTGAGGTTTGATCGTAAACTCATCAAAGTCAAAGTAAATGCTGCGTTGGAAGAGGGGGCTCTTCGGGTCATTCCAAGGCTGAGAGGCAAAATTACTGCTATCGCTGCCACCCGCTTTAACAGTGCTTAGATCATCCAACTTGACACCCGATGAGCAGGCACCCAAGAAACTGACTACACCAAGCATGCTGGCAAGCGCAAGACGACGCTGGGGTGATGTGGTTTTCATATTTTCTCCCTCAAGTAAATGTAACTTTATTTTTATTCGATAAATATAAATTTAGGAATCTCTATTATGCCCTCTCATGATGACAGGCTCATTCAGAAACTATTGATCCATAAATGGGCCCCAAGAGGGCTGACGCACATCCGATCCCGGAATGCTTAATATTTGCTTGACGTAGCCATCAACGGAGACCGCAGCCAAGACCTTTTTACCGCCCACCTGAGTGGCGTAGAGAATATATCGGCCATTGGCGGCAAAGCTAGGGGACTCATCGAAACTTGTGTCGGTCATGGCAGTGGTATCGCTAGTAAGCAGGTTCATTAAATAGAGCTTAAATCCACCTCCCACGCCAGCAATATATGCCAAATATTTACCATCGGGTGAGATGCGAGCGGAGGTAGCATAAGGTTGTTTAAAACTAATCCGTCTTGCCGGTTCTCCACGTTCACCCTCAGCGCTCATTCGATAGATTTGGGGATTACCACCGCGATCGCTGGTGAAGTAAATAAACTTGCCGTCTGGAGAAAACTGCGGCTCGGTATCGATGGTGCCACCTTGCGTCAGACGCCGTAAATTACTACCATCTGCATTGACCCGATAAATTTGAGTATTACCGTCTTTCGACAAGGAGATGGCTAATGATTTGCCATCTGGTGCCCAGGATGGAGCGCTGTTATTGCCCTTAGCATTCGATAAAACAATCCGACGCCCAGAAGCCAATTCATGAACATAGACTATGGGTTTACGATCTTCAAAAGACACGTAAGCAATCTTTTGCCCATCGGGTGACCACGCTGCTGAAATTATTGGCTCACTGCTATTTAGTGCATTACGGATATTTTGGCCATCGGCATCGGAGATGACTAAGCGAAAGCGCTTACCTTCTTTGATTACATAGGAAAGGCGAGTGGAGAACACACCCTTCTCGCCGAGTAGCTTAAAAATAATGTCATCGGAAATGCGGTGGGCTGCTAATCGAAGATTATCTGCGCTGGCAGAAACAATTAATCCATTGAGACTTTCGCCTTTGCGAATGTCATACAGGCGATACCGAATCTCGTATTGACCCGGTGATTTTTCAGTAACAGATCCGACAGCGAGCGCATCAGCTCCGCGGGATCCCCAGATCTTGAAATTCGGCATGACCTGATCATCTTCTATGCCGTTACCAAGCTCGGTATTTTTAAAATAGCCACTGCGCGCAAGATTTTGCCTCACCACGTCGGTGATGCTCACAGGAAGTTTGTTCTCATCCTTAAAACGAGAGACTGCGACTGGGTAAAGAGATTGACCAACCCCCTTAATCTCAATATTCATTTGAGCCTGAACGCTGGGTATGCCAATTGCTAAGGCAATAAGCCCAAGATAAAGCAAGCGGATTCGGTTATGTACCATGACGCTATTTTATGTCCTTCGCACTGTGAGGGGTTTAATCCTTGGGTTTGAAGGTTAATTTAATTTGGCGCATGGGTATTTTGCCATTTTCATCGCGCGGTAGGCTCTCAGCCCGCTCAATCGCTAAAAGGATCGCTCGGTCCCAGGCAGGATCAGAGCTCGCAGTAACAACAGTTCGTTTTAGGATCGTGCCATCGGGTGCTAGGTCAAGCAAGACAACGACCGCGGGGTTCCCAGAAACAGCCTCTGCATTAAAGATAATGAGCGGTTTGATCTTCTTACGCACCCTATCGGCATAGCCTGGGGGAGCATTGCCACCTGCACCAACTCCATCACCCACTTTACCGCCACTGCCCCCTTCGGCACCAGCTGCTGCTTTTAGACGAGCAAGTTGGTCAGCACGGGCTTTTTCAGCGGCAGCCGTTGCTTTTTTAGCAGCAACCTCTTCTTTCGAGTCCACTTTCTTCTCGGGTGGTTTTACTTCAGCCTTCTTCTCCGGCTTGGGCTCTACTTTCTTGATCACTTCTTTGGGGGGCTCAGGATTTACCTTTGTCTTCTTAATAACAATATCTGCTGCTTCTTGTTTGACCTCAATCGTTGGCGCAGGAGTGATGGTTTGAGTGGGAACGCTCGCATCCCACAGCTCCACCTCTAAACCGGCGGGGCTACTGGTTTTCCAACTAATGCCCATGGTTAATAGGGCAAGTAAGAGTAGGTGGGCAACTAAGGAGAGCGTGAATGCCTTTTTGGTACCCGGCTCGCGATCAGCATGAAACTGCCAAGAGGAGTTAAGAGTGGCGCTACCCATGATCCCTTATTGACTACGAACGGCCAAACCAACTCGCTTGACACCATTTTCTTTTAGGCGGGACATAACATCCATCACCACTTCATATTTGATGGATTTATCAGCGGCTAGAACAACAGGCTGCTCAGCAGATTTTTCTGCTTGGGAGCGAGCAAAAGCACCAAGCTCCAATTTAGAGATAGTTTGTGCTGACTGACCCTCTTTGCGCACTGTAATGACTTCATCAGCGCCAATCGTTAAAAAGATAGGCGGGAGGGCTTGTACTGTTGCACCACCAACCGTGGGGAGATTAACCACCCCCGGGTTGACCAAGGGTGCGGTGACCATAAAGATCACCAATAGAACCAACATCACGTCGATATAGGGCACCACATTGATATCCGATATCGCTCGGCGTCGTGAGGTTCTTAAGGAGGAACGGCTCACCATAAGATTAGAGACGACCGCCTTGGCGCTGAAGAATATTGGTGAACTCTTCAACAAAGGTCTCAAAATGAATGGAGAGACGATCAATATCCGTCGCGTTGCGGTTGTAGGCAACCACTGCTGGAATGGCTGCAAATAAACCGATGGCCGTTGCAACGAGAGCCTCTGCGATTCCAGGCGCGACCGATGCCAAGGTTGCTTGTTGCACATTAGCCAAGCCCCGAAAGGCGTGCATGATTCCCCAAACAGTACCAAACAGACCAATATAGGGGGACACAGAACCTACTGATGCCAAAAATGG
>DBCI01000037.1:15845-17915 GCA_002292975.1 Polynucleobacter sp. UBA962
CATACCAGCCGCAAAAATACGCTCTAAGACAGCGGCGTTCGCTGCACTGCCAGAACCATTCATTTTGCGCTGGGCAGCGGCTAGCAGGGAGTTCAAATCGCCACCTGCCCAAAAATCCCGCTCAAAGCGCTCGGTCTCCCGCCGAACTGCTCCAAGGGTTGATCCTTTTCGAAAAATGATTGTCCAGGAGGCGACGGAAAGGCCCAAGAGCAGCACCATCACCGCTTGCACAAGCAAGCTGGCATTGAGTATCAGGGACAAAATAGAAAGGTCTTGAGTAGGGTTCATAGGGACTTTGTATTATGGAGGGTAATTTTAGCCATTCCCCACCTGAAATTCAGTAATTTATTGTCTTTAATTGATATCACTTAGGAAGCCATTATGTTTGATCGTCAGCACACTTTAGCGCAAATTGATCCCGAGTTATGGACTGGGATCCAAAATGAGAACCGTCGTCAAGAAGAACATATTGAATTAATTGCCTCTGAGAACTACACCTCTCCTGCAGTGATGGCTGCACAGGGTTCACAGTTAACCAATAAGTATGCCGAGGGTTACCCAGGTAAGCGGTATTACGGTGGGTGTGAGTTTGTTGATGTCGCTGAACAATTAGCAATTGATCGGGTTAAGAAATTGTTTGGCGCAGAAGCAGCCAACGTGCAGCCTCACTCTGGTGCATCGGCCAACCAAGCGGTCTTTCTGGCCTTTCTAAAACCTGGTGATACTTTTATGGGGATGAGCTTAGCGGAAGGCGGTCACCTCTCGCATGGCATGGCGCTCAATATGAGTGGTAAGTGGTTCAATGCAATCTCGTATGGCTTAGATAAAAATGAAGTCATCGACTATGATCAGATGGAGCGTTTAGCCCGAGAGCAAAAACCTAAACTCATTATTGCTGGGGCATCGGCCTATTCTCTGAAAATTGATTTTGAGCGTTTTGCAAAAGTAGCCAAAGAGATTGGTGCGATCTTCATGGTCGATATGGCCCACTATGCTGGCTTAATTGCTGCAGGTGTCTATCCCAACCCTGTGCCGCATGCTGATATTGTGACCTCGACTACCCACAAGGGCTTACGTGGCCCTCGAGGCGGTATCATTTTGATGAAGTCAGAGCATGAGAAGGCAATTAACTCAGCGATGTTCCCAGGATTGCAGGGTGGCCCCTTGATGCACGTCATTGCTGCTAAGGCAGTTGCATTTAAGGAGGCACTTGAGCCAGGATTTAAGGATTACCAAAAACAGGTGATTAGTAATGCGCAAGCCTTAGCGAATGCACTGATTGAAAGAGGTTTGCGGATTGTCTCTGGTAAAACGGAGTCTCATGTGATGTTAGTGGATTTGCGTGCCAAGAAGATTACTGGCAAAGAAGCAGAAATTGCATTGGGTGCGGCACATATTACTGTGAACAAAAATGCCATTCCCAATGATCCAGAAAAACCATTTGTAACCAGCGGTGTTCGCTTGGGCTCACCAGCGATGACCACACGTGGCTTTAAAGAGGCTGAGGCTAAAGAGGTGGGCCGACTGATTGCTGATGTTTTGGACAAGCCTCAAGATCCTGCTAATCTCACTAAAGTGAAAGAACAGGTTAATGCGCTTACAAAACGTTTCCCCGTATATCAATAATTATCCAAAATAATCATGCGCTGCCCCTTTTGCCATAGCGACGATACCCAGGTGATGGACACACGGGTATCCGATGAGGGCGATTCAGTTCGCAGGCGCAGACGTTGCGCTTCGTGCGACAAACGCTTTACAACCTACGAGCGAGCAGAGCTTAGTTTGCCAGCGATTGTAAAAAAGAATGGCAGCCGTGTGGAATACAGCCATGACAAGTTAGTAAGCTCAATTAGGCTGGCATTACGTAAGCGCCCAGTATCGTCTGATGCGGTTGATGACGCGATTGGTCGAATTGAAGAGAAGCTCATGTCTTTTGGCGAAAAGGAGATCCCTAGCGAGCGCGTAGGCGAGCTTGTGATGCGTGAACTCAAGCGCTTAGATAAAGTTGCTTACATTCGCTTTGCATCGGTCTATCGTAGCTTCGCCGATATCGAATCGTTTGAGAGCGCT
>DBCI01000120.1:0-3289 GCA_002292975.1 Polynucleobacter sp. UBA962
ATCGCGCAACATTTTGTACTTGGCCATTGGGAATCGGTGCCCCTCAGGCAATGGCAAAACGAAATGGTCACTGTAGAAAGCTTTCAATCGGGTAATTTCACTATTTGTATTTAAGTGATTGATTATATTAGTTAATTTATATTAGCTTTGGGGATAATCATATTTGTTGCAATGCAACATAATTGGATCTATAATCCTTTCAAGTTGATTAATTAATCAATTCACCTTTTTAATAATCGGAGAGCCCTATGAACTTAACCCCAGAGCAAATCGCTGCTGTACAAAAAGCTAACTTAGAAACCTTGGCTGGTCTAACTAACCAAGCAATCCAGAGTGTTGAGAAGTTAGTTGAACTCAATATGCAAATTACTAAAAACAGTCTGAGTGAGAGCATGAGTAATGCGAAGAAGACTCTTGAAGTGCGTGATATGCAACAGCTTATTGCACAACAAGCCGAAATGGTACAACCCATGGCAGAGAAAATGATGGCCTATGGACGCGATCTGTATGAAATCGCTCAAGACAACTCAACTGCTTTTGCCAAAACAGCGGAAGCTGAAATGGCTGCAGGTCAGAAGAAATTACAAGCCATGATTGATGACTGGACCAAAAATGCACCCGCCGGTTCAGACGCTGCAGTGCAAATGATGAAGCAGGCCATTGCAGCTGCAAACAATAGTTATGAGACCAGCCAAAAAGCTATTAAGCATGCTGTAGAAGTTGCCCAAAGCAATATGCAAAACGCAGCAGATACAGTAACTAAGGCTGCCACAAAAGCAGCAAAAGCAGCTAAGAAGTAATTTTGCGTTACCAGCTTGTTAAGAGCTGAATCAGTTCTTAAGTAGCCAAACCCCGCAATTTGCGTTGCGGGGTTTTTTATTGCCTAGCGTTTTTTAGAAGGTGGTAAATCCGTACAGCTGCCATGGTGGGCTTCGGCTGCTAAACCAATCGACTCTCCTAGGGTTGGATGCGGATGGATGGTCTTTCCAATATCGACTGCGTCTGCTCCCATTTCAATAGCAAGGCATACCTCGCCAATGAGGTCGCCTGCATGGGTTCCGACGATACCGCCACCAATAATGCGATGCGTATTGGCATCAAAGAGTAATTTGGTAAAGCCTTCATCGCGACCATTGGCAATGGCGCGGCCACTTGCCGCCCAGGGGAATAAGCCCTTCTCGTAAGCAATGCCTTGTGCCTTACATTGCTCTTCGGTCAAACCAGCCCATGCCACCTCAGGGTCGGTATACGCCACGGACGGAATTTGTTTCGCATCAAAATAAGACTTTTGTCCAGCTGCTGCCTCGGCTGCAACATGACCTTCATGCACTGCTTTGTGAGCCAACATAGGCTGACCCACAATATCTCCAATAGCGAAGATATGGTTGATATTGGTACGCATTTGCTTATCGACCGGAATAAAGCCGCGTTCATCCAAACTGACACCAGCAGCATTTGCATTAATCTTCTTACCATTTGGAGTTCTACCAACGGCTACCAAGACCAGATCATAGAGTTGTGGTGTAGCGGGTGCTTTCTCACCCTCAAAGCTCACCTCGATCCCATTGGGTTTCGCTTCAGCTTTCGTGGCGCGTGTTTTAAGCATGATGTTGTCAAAGCGATGGGCATTCATCTTCTCCCAAACCTTTTCGAGATCACGATCAGCACCTGCCATGAGGCCATCCATCATCTCAGCAATGTCAAGGCGCGAGCCTAGAGCGCTATATACCGTTGCCATCTCTAAACCAATAATGCCACCCCCAATCACCAACATCCGCTTTGGAATACTCTTCAGTAATAATGCACCAGTGCTATCCACGACACGGGGATCACTTGGCATAAATGGGAGTGCAATTGGTTGGCTACCTGCAGCAATAATCGCCTTCTGAAAGCGGATCACTTCCTTCTCACCTGTGAGTTGCTGACCATCGCCTGTACTGAACGATACCTCGACATGATGGGCATCAATAAATTTACCAAGACCACGGACAACGCCTACCTTGCGCATCTTGGCCATACCAGCAAGACCGCCCGTTAATTTTGCGATCACTCCCTCTTTATGAGAACGCAATAGGTCTAAATTAATTTTGGGAGCACCAAACTCAATACCGTGCTTACCCATCTCCTTCACTTCGTCCATTACCGCTGCGGTATGCAGCAATGCTTTAGATGGAATGCAACCTACGTTGAGGCAAACGCCCCCGAGGGTTGCATAACGTTCTACTAATATTGTTTTAGCTCCGAGGTCTGCACTCCGAAATGCAGCACTGTAACCACCAGGACCTGCTCCTAAGACCAAGACCTCACACTCGTGTTGAACCGGTCCTTGATACGAACCAGCAGGCACGGGTATCGATACGGGTGGCTTACTGGATGCAGTTGGTGCTGCTGGTGTTGCGGGTGTTGCTGGTGGTGGTACTGCTGCCGAAGGTGCAACGCTAGCGAGTTCAATCTGCGCAATCACCGATCCTTTTGTAACCTTATCCCCAATCTTCACACTCACACTAATGACCTTGCCAGCTTGATCTGCTGGCACTTCCATGGTTGCCTTATCAGACTCAAGCACAAGCAAGGCTTGCTCTTTTGTGATCTCGTCACCGGGCTTTACTAAGATCTCAATCACTGGGACATCGGTGTAGTCACCAATGTCTGGTACCACGATCGTATGCTGACTCATCGTGATCCCCTATAGAACTGCACGACGGAAGTCGGCAAGCAGTTGTGCAATATAAACATTAAAGCGTGTCGCTAGCGCGCCATCGATCACGCGATGGTCGGCCGTTAAGGAGAGCGGGCAAATCAGTCGGGGTGCAAACTCTTTACCGTTCCACACCGGCTTCATCGCTGCCTTACTCACTCCTAAAATAGCAACTTCAGGAGCATTAATGATGGGAGAAAAATAAGTGCCGCCAATGCCGCCCAGAGAGGAAATCGTAAAGCTCGCGCCTTGCATTTGATCCGGCTTGAGCTTGCCATCACGTGCTAGAGCAGCAAGCTCGGCGGTCTCACGCGCAATCTCAAAGATACCCTTTTGATCCGCGTTCCGGATAACCGGTACCACTAGACCATTCGGGGTATCTGCTGCAAATGCAATATGGAAATACTTCTTGAGTACGAGATCATCTCCATCTAAAGAGGAATTGAACTCGGGATACTTCTTCAGCGCGGCGACCGAGGCTTTGATCAAGAATGCCAGCATGGTGATCTTGCTACCCTGCTTCTCATTCTCTTTATTGGTTTGCACACGAAATGCTTCCAGATCAGTAATGTCTGCATCTTCGTGATAGGT
>DBCI01000120.1:3357-3495 GCA_002292975.1 Polynucleobacter sp. UBA962
ATGCGCGAGAGTGCTTGTCGCTCGGTCTGCCCAAACTTACTAAAGTCGACCTTAGGCCATGGCAAGAGATTTAGCCCACCCAAACTTCCACCGCTAGTTGCAGCCGGTGCGCTTGCACCACTCATCGCCGACTTCACA
>DBCI01000120.1:3522-12323 GCA_002292975.1 Polynucleobacter sp. UBA962
AGGCTTGAACATCATCTTGCGTGATGCGGCCTTTGGGTCCTGTTCCTTTGACACTAGCAATGGTGACGCCTAACTCACGCGCAAACTTACGCACTGATGGGCTTGCATGACTACCACTTTGACCCAGCTCTGCTGCGGGAGCAGACACGGGGGCTGGGGCAGGCGCTTGAGTTGGTACTGGTGCAGCGATTGGTGTTGGCGCTACTGGTGTTGGCGTTGGTGCCGGTGCTGAAGCTTTTACAGGTGCTGGAGCCTGCGTTGGTGCAGGTGCATTCGCAGCTGTATTCGCAACTGTATTAATAGGCGCTTCAGAACCCTCTAGTAACAGAACAACACTTCCCTCTGAGATCGAATCACCAACCTTCACCTTCACTTCTTTCACTATTCCTGAGTGAGAGGATGGGACATCCATGGTTGCTTTATCAGACTCTAGTGTGACGAGAGACTGCTCTTTCTCAATGGTGTCACCAGGCTTGATGTGTACCTCAATGACTGGTATGTCTTTGTAGTCCCCGATGTCCGGGACCTTAATTTCAATTAATTGGCTCATGGTTCCCTTACACCTTCATTGGGTTTGGTTTGTTGGGATCAATCTGATACTTCACAATTGCTTCGGCCACTTTTTTGCGATCGATCTTGCCATCATCTGCCAAGGCTTTAAGTGCGGCTACGGTAATCCAGCGACGATCCACTTCAAAGAAATGACGTAATTGCTCGCGGGTATCGGAACGGCCAAAACCATCAGTGCCCAAGACCTCATACCGACGACCAAGATTCTGAATCGGTGGACGAATTTGTTCTGCAAACAAACGCATATAGTCTGTTGCAGCAATTACAGGACCTTTAGTATCTTTTAAGAGACGCTCTACGTGTGAGAGCTTTGGAGTATTACTTGGGTTTAGTAAATTACTCCGGTTGGTCTCGTTCCAATCGCGTCCTAGCTCATTCATGCTGGGGCAACCCCACAGATCCGATGCAATCCCCCACTCGGCTTGTAACATCTCTGCGGCAGCCATCACTTCGCGGAAGATCGTACCGCTACCTAGTAGTTGAACGCGCAGTGGATTGTTAGCCTCGCCCATCGATTGCAAGCGATACATCCCTTTGATGATGTCTTGCTCTGCACCCTTCGGCATTGCGGGGTGTGAATAGTTCTCATTCATCAAGGTGATGTAGTAATAGACGTCTTCTTGATCTGTAAGCATCCGGCGCATACCATCCTGAATCACGACCGCTAACTCAAAGGCAAAGGTAGGGTCGTAACTAATGCAGTTAGGAACGGCCGATGCCCAAATCTGACTATGCCCATCTTCGTGCTGTAGGCCTTCCCCATTGAGCGTGGTGCGACCTGCAGTGCCTCCCAACAAGAACCCGCGGCTGCGCATATCACCAGCAGCCCAAGCAAGGTCACCAATACGTTGGAATCCAAACATGGAATAGAAAATATAGAAGGGCAGCATGGGTACACCATGTGTCGAGTACGAGGTCGCTGCGGCAATCCAGTCGCACATCCCACCGGCTTCGTTAATACCCTCTTGCAAGATCTGGCCTGCTTTATCTTCTTTATAGAACATCAGCTGGTCATGGTCTTCGGGGGTATAGAGCTGACCGAGTTGACTCCAAATACCAAGTTGTCTGAACATCCCCTCCATGCCAAAGGTACGCGACTCGTCAGGAACAATGGGAACTACGCGCTTACCAATCGTTTTATCACGCACAACCGTATTAAGTAGACGCACAAATGCCATGGTAGTAGAGATCTCACGCCCATCGGTGGTGGCTTCGAGTAATGGTCCGAATGCATCGAGCGCCGGTACAGGCAGGCTCTCTGCTTTGGTTCTGCGCTGTGGCAAATAACCGCCGAGTTCCATACGACGTGTCCGCATGTACTCCAGCTCGGGGCTTCCTTCGGGGAACTTCACCAAAGGCATCTCTTCTAATTGATCATTGCTAACCGGAATCTCAAAGCGATCTCGGAAGCGCACCACATCATCGTGGCTCATTTTTTTAGCTTGGTGGGCAATGTTCATACCTTCACCCGAACCACCCATGCCATATCCTTTAATGGTCTTGGCTAAGATAACGGTCGGTTGACCTTTGTGATTAGCAGCAGAATGAAATGCTGCATAGACCTTGTGAGGGTCATGCCCACCGCGGTTTAAGTTCCAAATATCTTCATCGCTCCAATCGGCTACAAGCGCCTTAAGCTCAGGCGTATTAAATACGATCTCTCGCACATAGGCGCCGTTCTTCGCCTTCATGGTTTGATACTGGCCATCCACGATCTCGCCTAAGCGTTGCATCAAGATGCCATTTTTGTCACGGGCAAAGAGTGCATCCCAATGACCACCCCATACCACCTTAATCACGTTCCAACCAGAACCACGGAACTCGCTCTCAAGCTCCTGAATGATCTTGCCATTACCGCGCACTGGGCCATCTAAGCGTTGCAAATTGCAGTTCACCACAAAGATGAGGTTGTCGAGTTTCTCGCGCCCGGCCATCCCAATTGCACCCAAGGACTCGGGTTCATCGGTCTCGCCATCGCCTAAGAAGGCCCACACTTTGCGTCCTGCCGTTGTCGCAAGACCACGGTCTTGCAAGTAGTGCATAAAACGCGCTTGATAAATCGCCATGATGGGGCCAAGACCCATCGATACCGTTGGGAACTGCCAGAAGTCTGGCATGAGCCATGGATGTGGATAGCTAGAAATCCCTTTGCCGTTTACTTCTTGACGGAAATTATTGAGCTGTTCATCGCTTAATCGTCCCAGCATATATGCGCGGGCATACACACCAGGTGCCGAGTGGCCCTGGACAAATATCAGATCACCACCATGGGTTTCAGAGGGTGCGTGCCAAAAATGGTTGTAGCCAACGTCATAGAGCGTTGCGGCAGATTGGAACGAAGAAATATGGCCGCCCACGTTCGTATCTTTATTGGCACGCAGTACCATGGCCATCGCGTTCCAACGCGTATATGAGCGAATGCGGTGTTCAATATTTTGATCACCCGGAATACGTGCTTGGATCTCCACAGGGATCGTATTGATGTACGGGGTCTCTGCATGAAATGGTTGGTCCACTCCATTCACCCGCGCGTGTGCAATTTGTTGGTCGATCAGAAATGCGGCTCGATCCGTTCCCTCATGCGTAATCACGCCATCTAAGGCCTCAAGCCACTCTTTTGTTTCGATGGGATCAAGATCATTTTGGTTCACTTGACCCGCCATTTGCTCTGGTACAGCTGCCATGGTTTGTCTCCGGTTTTGGTTACGGCAAATTTTGTCTGCCTTATGGCTAATATTTTAAGAATAGGTGTTGAATATGACAATTAATTTTCCACATAACGATAATCTTTATCACAATATGGAATTATATTGCAGTGCAAAGCCCTTTATATTAGGGGATTCAGGAAAATGGATCGTCATCAAAAAGGATTGCTCGCTTGGCTAACACCAGCACACTGCAGCTAAAACTCGTCGAAGCCTTTAAGCGAATGCCATCCATGCGGCGTTTTATCGGCTCACGCTTGGTCTACACCCCATTATTAGCGATTGTGATCTTTTTGGTGGTCATGGCCATCATCTTGGGTGTCCTGCAGGTTCAAGAACGTCAACAACAAGAAGGCTCCCTCTTTCGTGAACTGAGTTTAGTAAAACAACGTATCCAGTTACGTTTCATTAATAGTAGCGAGACCTTGCAATCGTTTAGCCGAGACCTTGCTCAAGCAGAGAACAATCGTGGGGCACGCGACAAGGTATTAAGTCAAGTTCAATCCTTTGTATTAGGAAACCCAGAAATCTTGCAACTCATATGGCTCAATGACAGTGAATGGCGGCAGTGGATGGTGCCACCACCTAGCAGGAATACCGAATGGTTTGATACGGTGCCACAAGCTAATGAGATTGATCGTGAGCTCAAGAGAGCTATATTCCTGAGTCGCGAGACCAACCGGCCTGCTTACAGTCAGGTAATTAGTTTGGCTGTTGCAAAGGATGACCCAGTGATGGCAGAGCGCCAATCTATTTTTTGGGAGGTCATAACCGTTTTCAAAGATGGTGAAGCCCGGGGCGCTCTCGCGGTCATGTATTCAACCCAAGGAATTCTGCAATACATCATTCCGCCAGAACTAAAAAGTCAGCATCGCTATTCACTAATTGGCCGAGACAACCGTGTGCTTGCAATCTCTTCCGATCGCGATACTCCAACACGCTCGTTAAGTAATGAGACCAGTCTCGATTTTGGTGCGCTTGGTCCCAATATCACCTTACGCGTTGATACCTACCCACCCCCTACCGACCTGACCTTTCGGATGTTGCTAGGGGTAGTGATTGGTTTATCAGCCTTCGTGGTTTGGAGTTTATGGTCAGTACTCAAGCAGATGCAAGTGCGGCAACTCACCGAAGCAAACCTAAGAACTGAAAGTAGTTTTCGGCGCGTTCTAGAGGACTCCATGCCCGTTGGTATTCGAGCGCATGATTTAGAAAAACGCATTACCTATGTCAATCGTTCGTTCTCGGAGATGACCGGCTGGGCACAAGAGGAATTACTGGGCCTCAAGCCACCCTTCCCATTTTGGCCCGCTGAATTACATGAGCAGCTGATGCAGAAGATGACCAGTGCCCTAGATGGCAATCTCAAAAGCGGTATCGAGGGCACGATCATGCGTAAAGATGGCTCACGGATCTCAACACGAACCTTTATTGCACCTTTAATTGATGATAAGGGGCAACAATCGGGGTGGGTGACTTCTGTGATTGATATCTCAGAGCCTAAGCGGATTCGGGAAGAATTAAGTGCAACCCAAGAACGCTTTGTAACCGTCCTTGAAGGTCTTGATGCAGCGGTATCGGTGGTCTCGATTGAAACTGGGGAGCTCTTGTTTGCCAATCGCTACTACCGTGAGCGTTTTGGTGACACCGCTAAGGGCCACATTGATTTAGCAGGCCACGAGATGGATCCTTCCTCAATCTTTCATTTTGAGGGAGATAATGTCGATGCTCTTGCTGGCCTACCGGCGATGGCACTGAATCAAATCACAGAAATTGACTCAGAAGAAATCCAATTACGGGGAGACATCAGCCATTGGTATGAGGTGCGACGTCGCTATATCTCGTGGGTGGATGGCCACTTAGCACAGCTGCTCATTGCGACGGATATTACCTTGCGTAAGACTACCGAGGAGATTGCGCGCCAACAAGAAGAGCGTATGCAATTTACAAGTCGTCTCACGACCATGGGTGAGATGGCCTCCTCACTCGCGCACGAACTCAATCAACCCTTATCGGCGATCTCGAACTACTGCATGGGTATTGCCAAACGCTTGAGCGGTACTAATAGTCCACTCTCGGTCGAACTACTACCCGCCCTTCAAAAAGCCAGTGATCAGGCGCATCGTGCGGGCACGATTATTCAGCGGATCCGGGGTTTTGTAAAACGTAGTGAGCCCCAAAGCAAGCCCTCCAATATTGCCGATATCGTGGCAGACTCGGTGGGTCTGGTAGAGTTTGAAGCGAATCGCCATCGGCTCAAGATCGTATCCGAGGTAGCCAATGATATTCCCTTGGTTGAGCTTGACCCAGTCTTAATCCAACAGGTTTTGGTGAACCTCCTAAAAAACTCTTTGGACAGCTTGCGCGAGGTCTATCCCCTGTCCTCACGCTGGTCTGCCCCACCGGTGCGCATCACGGCCGATCTGGAAACCAGCACCTACCCCAGCATGCTCCGCATCCAAGTCACCGATGCGGGCGCCGGTATTGCCGAATCCGTGATTTCTAGGATGTTTGAGCCCTTCTTTAGCACTAAAGAAGATGGTATGGGAATGGGGCTTAATATATGTCGGTCCATTATTGAGTCTCACCACGGCCGTTTGTGGGCCAAAAATCATATGGATACCGAACATACCCGTTTGGTCGGCTGCACCTTTACAATTCTGTTACCTTTCGAATCTAGTCATATATCAAAGTCGTCTATAGGAAATACCAATGAATCTAAGCAATCCCCCGAAAACAGCCCAAGCTGAAGTTGTCTATGTTGTTGACGACGATGAGGCAGTCCGTGACTCGCTCACTTGGTTATTAGAAAGTAATGGGTATACCGTTCGTTGCCATGCGAGTGCCGAGCGTTTTTTACAGTCCCTTCAAAATACTGACAAGTCCACAATCTCTTGCTTGATCCTGGATGTGCGCATGCCCGGTATGTCCGGTTTGGAGTTGCAAGAGCGCTTAATCAGCGAAAATCTGCCGATGCCGATTTCCTTTATTACAGGTCACGGCGATGTCTCGATGGCGGTCTCCACTATGAAGCGTGGTGCTGTTGATTTTGTGGAGAAGCCCTTTAAAGAAAATGAACTATGCGCCTTGGTTGAACGCATGCTCACCAAAGCACGCATTGATTTTGCACAGGCCGATCAACGTAAGAACACCCAGAGTTTATTGGGTAAGCTAACGGGTCGTGAGCGTCAGGTACTCGAGCGGATTGTGGCGGGGCGTTTGAACAAACAAATTGCTGATGATTTAAGCATCTCCATCAAAACGGTTGAGGCCCACCGTGCCAATATCATGGAAAAGCTAAACGTGAATACCGTTGCCGATCTTCTGCGCTTAGCACTCTCTTAATTCGTTCTATGCCTGCACAACTGATTGATGGCAATCTCCTCTCGAAAAAATTACGGGCTGAGATTGCAACGCGTTCTGCAATTCTGACTGCTAAAGGAGTGCGCCCTGGTCTAGCGGTCATTGTCGTCGGTGATGATCCTGCTAGTCAGGTCTATGTCCGCAATAAGGTGAAAGCCTGTGAGGATGTTGGCTTTCATTCTGTTCTTGAGCGCTATCCTGCCGAACTCGATGAGGCCCAACTGCTTGCTCGTGTCGCCACCCTTAATGCCGATCCCAGCATTCATGGAATCTTGGTACAACTTCCTCTTCCAAAACATATCTCCGCAGAGCGTGTTCTAGAGTCGATTGACTCGGATAAGGATGTGGACGGATTTCATATAGCTAATGCGGGTGCTTTGATGGTGGGTGCACCACTCTTTAAGCCATGCACCCCATACGGTTGCATGAAGATGCTCGAGAGTATTGAGTATCCCCTTCGCGGTGCTCGTGCGGTCATTATTGGGGCTTCCAATATTGTGGGCAAACCCATGGCCATGCTTCTCTTACAAGCAGGTGCCACAGTGACCATTTGCAATAGCAAGACTAAGGATTTATCGGCTCATACCAAAGAGGCAGATGTCTTAGTGGTGGCAACGGGCAAGCCCAAGATGATTACTGGCAATATGGTGAAGCCGGGTTCGGTGGTCATTGATGTCGGCATTAATCGCCTGCCTGACGGTAAATTATGCGGTGATGTTGATTTTGATACTGCAAAATATGTTGCCGGCTGGATCACGCCAGTACCGGGTGGTGTGGGCCCCATGACCATCACCATGCTTCTCATGAACACGCTCGAGGCAGTCGAGCGGAGCATGAAGCCGGTTAGTAAGCTGTCTTAGTCTTTCGAAGTATTAAATAAAATTCAATTAGATTAAAGCTTCAATACCTTTATTTTTAAGGATGGATAGAAGTTTAAGAGATGGGCCGCTTGGTTTTTTTTCACCTGATTCCCATTTTTGGATTGTCGAGGCACTGGTATTTAAGACAATAGCGAAAACAGCCTGACTTAAATTCTCTTTTGTTCTTAGTTGTTTTATGGCTTTTGGCTGAATTGTCTTAACTTCCAAATTTTTTAGCGCTTCGAATTGCGCAATTTGCTTTTTATTAATCACACCCGCTCTTTTGAGATCAGAAAAGATTTCTTGCATTTCTTCCACGATACGGCTTCTATTTTTTATCGTTGTCATTTTTTACCTCCATTAACATCTTTTCATAAATTAATTTATCAATTTGTTCGCTGGTTAAATCCAAAAGAAATTCAGCGATGTTCATTAAATTAGCGAGTTCAACATTATTGATATTTAACCGTTCATTCTTTTTAAAACCAAATATAAAAAACCAATGTTTATTTAACTTTGTCGCAATAATTGTTCGCACTCCATGACTCTTGCCGCGATTTCCAATAGCTACTCTTTTTTTATAGACATTACCACCTAAGTCTGCTTCATATAATCCAGCCTGTATTTCCTGTACTGCTTTTGACAAATCGTAATCTGTAATTTCATATTTATTAGTCAATTTTGAAAAAAGTTTTGTTTTAAAGATACGTTTTTTAATCATAGCTTACTATATCACTGGGTGATATAGTACATCATATTAGGGTCTTTAGCCTTGCTTTACAAAATGGGTAATTCATCATAAAGAACTTGCCACATAAGTGGCCATCTTCGAGTAAGCTAATGGTATGAACACCCCTACACCTCTTTCGTCTCCTGATATGCATAATCCCCTTCTTTCTTTTGGTCGTGGCATTGCTCAATACGATGCAGTTCGTCCGGAGCAAATTGCACCTGCTATTGAGTTTTTACTCAGTGGCTGTGAGGCTGCAGTGACAAAGGCCATTGATCCCAAAACGCCTGCTTCATGGAATGATCTAGCAGAGCCTCTAGAGGATGCTACTGAGCAATTAGGTCGCTCTTGGGGTGTGGTCTCGCATCTCAATGCAGTGGCGGATACCCCAGAGTTGCGGGCCGCTTATGGTGCGATGTTACCTAAGGTAACCGCATTCTTTGCTAGTCTTGGACAAAATCTAGCGCTCTATGAGCGTTACAAAGAGATCAAAGCAAGTGCTGAGTTTTTAACTCTAAGTCCTGAGCAACAAAAGGTGATCGATAACTCCTTGCGGGATTTTCGTTTGGGTGG
>DBCI01000001.1 GCA_002292975.1 Polynucleobacter sp. UBA962
GAGGTCATTGCTGGAGTTGAAGAGGCCCGTCTGATCTATATTGGTACCGCGCATGAGGCACCCGCTGTTCCGGGTAATCGTTTAGTGATTGATGTGGGTGGCGGGTCCAGTGAGTTCATCATTGGCAAAGGGTACGAACCTAAACTCCTTGAAAGTTTGTATATCGGCTGCGTATCCCATAGTATTCGATTCTTTCCCAATGGTGCTATCGATCCTCATTCGTTTAAGGAGGCTGAGCTGGCAGCGCGCCGTGAGGTGCAAGTTATTAAAGGGCGTTTTCATAAGTCGGGCTGGAATCAAGTGATTGGTTCGTCTGGAACCGCTAGAGCCTTGGCTGATTTGATAGCGGATAACAAACTCAACGGTCATGAGGAAAAGAATAGTCAAGATCCAGCTGGTTCTGGATTGGATGGGATCATTACCTTACACGGCCTAAAGGGCCTTAAGCGACGCTTACTTGATTTTGATCATATTGATCGGGTCAACCTCATTAACCTAAAAGATGACCGTCGCCCAGTCCTGCCGGGAGGCCTATCAATCATGTTGGCCATCTTTGATGAGCTAGGTATTGAGCAAATGGAAGTCAGTGACGCCGCATTGCGGGTTGGGGTGTTGTATGACCTCTTAGGAAGAACCCAGCACCATGACATGCGTTTTGTGACCGTAGAACAGTTTATGACCCGCTATGCAGTTGATCGCGAGCAGGCCCATCGTTTAGGTACTTTAGCAGCAGAGTTTTTGGCCCAATTGCCTAAACCGAATCATGAGAGCAGGACCGATAACCTTTCTTTATTAGGCTGGTCTGCCAATTTGCATGAAGTTGGTTTATCTATCTCCCACAATAGTTACCATAAGCACTCTGCTTACATTGCTGCAAATGCTGATATGCCAGGGTTTTCTAAGAACGATCAGGCGCGCCTAGCCGCTTTACTGATTGGGCATACAGGTAAGCTAGGCAAGCTCTCGAACAATGCCAACTTTAGTGACTGGCGCATGCTGTTTTGTATTCGGCTAGCTCACGTTTTTTGTCGTTCCCGGAGCGATGAAAACTTACCAAAGGTTAGGGTTAAGAGTCCAGATTCAGAAAGTTTTGAGGTGCAGCTCAATCAGACTTGGGCAGACGCTCACCCACTCACGGAATTTAGTCTTCGTAAAGAAGCTGCTGAGTGGGAAAGAATTGGTTATCGCTACAGTATTCGATTAAGCGATTAACAGTTACTAATCCGCTTTATCTAAAAAATGCTTCGCATATCGTGGGTTCATTTCCGATAGGCGCAGCATGGTTAGTAAATCAGCAGTATTGAAGTCTGGATCCCAAGCAGGGGCACTGCAGATCTTTGCGCCAAGCTTCAAATACCCCTTTATAAGAGGTGGCGCCTCCACATCGAGACCACCATTTAAGCGATCAAGTGGTAAGGGTAACTTGGGGAAGGCATGGTTCTCAACCGGAGCCATTTGCTCAGGACTTAAGGAGTTGTAAAGACTAGCTGCGTAGTGGCCACCATCGGCCATGGGGATACTTGCACACCCGAGCATAATTTCATAGTCATGTTGCTTCATATACTGACCCAAGCCACTCCAGAGCGCCATGATGACCGCACCCGAGCGATAATCTTGGTGAACACAAGAACGACCCACCTCTACCATTTTGGGGCGTAAGTGATTTAGACGCGAGAGATCGAATTCAGAGTCAGAGTAAAGGCGGCCAAGCTCAACGGCTTTATGGGGAGTTAAAACGCGATAGGTGCCAATGACCCTTAAGGTCTCCGGGTCGCGGACCATGAGGTGATCGCAGTAGGCGTCAAACTCATCGACATCAAGACCTTCTGCATTGGCAGGAAGACTAGCACCCATCTCTTCGGCGAAGACTTTATAGCGTAGACGTTGCGCTTCTTTGATCTCATCAGCATGCATTGCCCAAGAGACCTTAAAAGGGGCACGCTTGGCTTTGCCAAGCAGCTCAGGGACATTCTTAAATTCAGAAGGCTTATTAGATTTAGGATCAGAGATCTCGCTAGCACTACTAAAGCCACTCTTTTTTGAGAAAAACTTCTTCAGCGGATTCAATTTATCCACCCAGGGTTTAATGGGTTCAGAAGACTTCGCATTGCGTTTATTAATAAATAAGTGGTCCAGTGGAGAAAACGGGTTTGGGATATCAGGCATCGTTATTCCTAAGTTATATGGTCATCCTATAACGCATTTATTACAGGATTAAGACAATGGAAGTTGGTGTATAAGTTATTGTTTTTATTGAAGAAGTTGAAAGATCACGGCCGCCCAGATAATGAAGGCAATCAACAGGGCTAGCATGACCGCCGCGGAGCCAAAATCCTTAGCCCGCTTGGAGAGATCATGATGCTCAAACGAGATTCGGTCGATGGCTGCCTCCACACTGGAGTTGAGCAATTCAATTGCTAAAACCATCAAGAGAGCGCTAATCATTAACGCCTTCTCGAGCACACTGACCGGCAAAAGGAGGGCGACTGGGGTGAGGAGTACCAAGAGTACTAGCTCTTGGCGAAACGCACTCTCTTCTTGATAGGCAAAGATTAAGCCATTCCAAGAGTTCTTGGCCGCATGAATCGCCCGCGTCAGTCCGCGGTTACCTTTATGCGGATTTTGTTTAATGTCGTATGGTTGCGACATTAGGCAGGCACAGTCTGTGCGGTAAGTTTTAGTTGCACGGGCTTTAAGTGATTTGCAAATTGCTCGCTTGCTGCTCTCCATGAGAACTTCTCAGCATGGGCGCGCGCTACCTCGCGGGGGATCTTGAGGGCATGTAGGCAGGCAGTACGTAGATCTTCGTTCATTACACCAGCGCTCGAATCGCCCAATACATCAATGGGGCCGGTTACAGGATAGGCGGCCACTGGCAAGCCACAAGCCATTGCCTCGAGCAAGACCAAGCCAAAGGTATCGGTTTTGCTGGGGAACACAAAGACATCAGCAGCGGCATAGACCTCAGCAAGTTGATATTGATTGAGTACGCCCAGATAGTTCACTAAAGGGTATTTTTCTTTAATCTCTTTCATGGCTGGGCCATCACCCACCACCCACTTGGATCCTGGTAAATCAATTTCTAGGAAGGCATTGATATTTTTCTCGACCGCGACCCGACCTACATATAAAAAAATAGGGTGGGCGCTATTTAATACTTTGGATTGCTGCGGCTTAAAAATTTCTAGATCGACACCGCGCGACCAGATCACCACATTATCAAACCCGTATTTTTCGAGATCGTCTTTCACAACTTGGGTTGGGGCCATCACTGCCAAAGATGGACCATGGAACCACTTCAAGAAACGGTATGTCAAGGCTAATGGAATACGAGTACGGGCATAGACATATTCTGGAAAGCGGGTGTGGTAAGCGGTAGAGAAGGGGAGGTCGTGACGCAGGGCATATGAGCGTGCAGCCATACCTAATGGGCCTTCAGTCGCAATATGAATCGCATCGGGGGCAAAGTCTTTAATGCGCTTCGCCACCCCTTTACCAGGGAATAAAGACAGCGAGATATCCGGATAGGTAGGGCAAGGAATCGTCTTAAATTCCGCAGGCGTAATCATCTCAATCTGATGACCCATCTTTTGAAGTTCATAGGTCGTTTGCTTTAAGGTGCGCACGACCCCATTGACTTGGGGCTCCCAAGCGTCGGTCACAATCATTATTTTCATCATGCTTTCTCCACAGAAGGTATTAGTGAGGCTCGTGCCATAAATGCTGGGGATGGGGCACGCGTCGGAAATGAAATTGGTAAGGTGATCGGTTCAAAGCCAATGTCTTCAACCGAATGCTGATCGCCAAGGATGTGAGGCCAATGCACAATTTTGAGCTCACCCTCGTGAGTCTCGACAAGGGCGGTGAGACTCTCAACCCAATCTCCATCATTGCAATAGAGCAGGTTATCAATCATGCGAATCTCGGCTTTATGGATATGCCCGCAGACCACTCCTTGGCAATCACGTAAGCGCGCTTCTCTAGCCATAATCATTTCAAAGTCGGCGATATAGCTCACGGCATTTTTGACCTGATGCTTGAGATATTGCGAGAGAGACCAGTATTGCAAGCCCATTCGGACTCGCAACATATTGAGATAGCGATTGAAATACAAGATGAGGGAGTAGAGGTTGTCACCAACATAGGCTAACCACTTGGCGTATTGCATGACTCCATCAAATAGATCGCCATGGGTAATCCAAAGCTTACGACCGTCGGCAGTAGTATGAATGGCCTCTGGAACAACTCGAATATCGCCAAAGGAGAGACCTAAGAACTGACGGATTGACTCATCATGATTGCCTGGAACGTAGACCACTTCCGTACCCTTGCGTGCTTTGCGCAGAATCTTTTGTACTACATCGTTGTGCGACTGTGGCCAGTAGATGCTCTTCTTCAAGCGCCAACCATCGATGATGTCACCGACAAGATAGAGGGTGTCGGACTCGGTATGCTTTAAGAAATCGAGGAGGTATTTAGCCTGGCATCCAGGTGTCCCGAGATGCACGTCTGAGATCCAAATGGCTCTATAGTGCTCCATGGAACACCATCGTGCCACCGCATTATGAAAACATCATGACAATTTAATGTCAGTTTGATGACAGATACCAAAGCGACCCCGTTATCATCTCAACAATGTCAACTAAACAGCCATTCTTGTTCTTGCAATTGCTGAAGATCATGATGCATACGATCAAAGGCGTATTAATCCTAATCTGTATATTCCCTTTTGCCAAAGAGCAGAGCAAAAAAAGATATATTCAGAAATGGTCAAAACAGTTACTTGCTATCTTTCGCTTGAAGCATCGAGTACTTAATGCAGAGCTACTTCCGCAGCGTGGTGGTTACCTCATTGCTGCTAATCACATCTCGTGGATTGATATTGCTAGTATTCAATCCTTTTTGCCATGTCGCTTTGTGGCGAAGTCTGAGGTAGCAGACTGGCCAGTCTTTGGCTGGATGGCAGAGCAGATTGGTACTGTATTTATTCGTAGAGAAAGTAAGAGACACGGCAAGGAAATTGCTAACCAACTGGAGACCCTCTTACCGAATGAGCCGATTTGTATATTTCCAGAAGGAACCTCAACGGCTGGAGACCGGGTCTTACCATTCAGACCCAATTTATTTGAGTCGGCTGCCCAAACCCAAGTTCAAACCTTCCCGATGACCATTCGTTACTTGGATCAAGATAATCAATACAGCGATGTCACTGCGTTTATTGGTGAGATGACCTTAATTGACTCGATCATAAAAATGCTCAGGACTAAATCGATCACCGTCGAGCTTATATTTGGTCCTAGCCCAGCTACAGACCTAGATCGAAAAGCACTTGCTCAGTACTGTGAAGAGCAAGTGCGATCCCAGATTCCATCTCTTAGAAATTAGCCCGCACACCAACCAAATGAGCTTACTAAATCGCGTTCAGGCTATAATACAACTACCGTCGGAGTGTAGCGCAGCCTGGTAGCGCACCTGCTTTGGGAGCAGGGGGTCCAAGGTTCGAATCCTTGTACTCCGACCACTTAATCTTGTGAGTCTTTTAGCGAGGCTCATTCAAAAACTTAGATCTGTCTAGATCTCCTTACCTGGTTTAATAAAATTAATCCCAAAATAGGCCCAGGTAGTAGTACCCAACTAATGTAGTGGTTAAGATACGGAATTAATACCGTACATAGCTGTATTGAGATCATCGTGATCCCAAAGCCAATTGCGTTCTGGATTGTAAGGGCCGTTCCCACAATTTCAGGGGGACAGGCTTTTGCAGAGATTGCAGATAGTTGCGGTGAGTCAGCGGCAGCACTCATGCCCCAGATTGCCCAAAACATTAGTTGCAATATAAGAGGTACATCCTTGATCCATGGATAGAGTAAGCAACATAAACCCGATAGACCTAATGCGTAACTAGCTACGCGTGAGCTCGTCATGGTCTTACTGAGTTGACCGCCAATCAGACAGCCAACGGTGCCCATAGCAATCACCAAGAACGCAAAGCCCGATAACTCCATTGGATTGTTTATTGAATGGGTGCTTGCAATTAAGACCGGAACAAGGGCCCAGAATGCATAAACCTCCCACATATGCCCAAAATAACCTAAGGCAGAGCTTCGATAGCTTGGGATCCCAAAAATCATCCGAATGCTCATTGGCTTGATGGTGGATTGAACACTCATTTTTAAATGAGGGCCATCGCCCAACCAATAGATGATGATCATGGCAACCAGAGCCAGAAAAGAGGAGAACACAATTACTGACTGCCATGGCCAATCAACCCCAAAGAAGCGCGTTGCATGGGGAAGGGCAGTGCCCAATATGAGCATCCCTACAAGCTGGGCTAAACGTTGTGAGGCTTTCTCCGGATCCCAAGTGATGATTAGTTTCATGCCAACGGGGTAGATACCCGCTAAACATACTCCGACTAAA
>DBCI01000035.1:0-1294 GCA_002292975.1 Polynucleobacter sp. UBA962
ATCCCAGCGCCCAGCATTCAGTCCCGCACTGTGATCGCGTAGCTCATACAAAATCTCATCCATCTCAAAGGTAGCATTAATGGTCTCGACCAAAACGGTTGCCTTTATCGAGCCGTGCTTAATACCAAGTTCTTGCTCGGCCATAGTGAAGATTTCATTCCACAATCGAGCCTCTAAATGACTCTCAATTTTAGGTAAGTAGAAAAATGGGCCTAGGCCTCGGGTCTCCAGGTATTTACCGTTATTGAAGGTAAAGATGGCGAAATCAAAGATGCCGCCCGAGACACGCTGGCCGTCGACCAAGACATGCTTCTCATCAAGATGCCAACCGCGTGGGCGAACAATTAAGGTAGCGGTTTTCTCATTCAGCTTGTACTCTTTACCAAAGAGATTGAGTTCAATATCCCGACGAATCGCTTTCTTCAAGTTCACTTGACCTTGAATAATATTTTCCCAATACGGGCTGTTTGAATCTTCAAAGTCAGCCATATAGGAATCGGCACCTGAGTTCAGGGCATTAATCACCATCTTGGCATCTACCGGACCCGTTAACTCAACTCGGCGGGTCTCCAGTGCTTTGGGAACTGGGGCAATCTTCCAAGCTCCATCACGAATCGATTTGGTCTCGGGCAAGAAATCAAGTTTCTGGCCAGCATCCAGTTTTTTGGCTAACTCAACACGTTTTTTTAGAAGCTCCTGGCGACGAGGCTCAAAGGCACGATGGAGTTTTGCAACAAGCTCCAGTGCTTCGGGGGAAACAACGGATGCGAAGTCCGGATTTAGCTTTGCTTTTAGCTCAATGCCGTTGGACTCGATGGTTGGGGCGCCAGACATGAATTCTCCTATGGGTTTCTGAGGAATAAATGACAAATTAATCCCTATTATGCCCGATATGTTGCACTGCAACCAATAATTGCTAGGACAAAGCAGTAATGATCTCTGGTGGTGCTTGAACAAGCTCGATAAGCACTCCTTCACCCCCAAATGGAAACTCTTCATTGCCCTTTGGATGAACAAAAATGATGTCGTGTCCGCATGCTCCAAGACGGATACCGCCTGGGGCAAAACGTAAGCCCTGCTCTGTTAACCAGCTCACGGCATTCGGTAAATCATCAACCCAAAGACCGATGTGATTGAGGGGGGTTTGATGCACAGCCGGCTTTTTATCGATATCGAGGGGTTGCATTAGGTCGACCTCAATCTCATGGGCGCCCTTCCCAATCGCACAAATATCTTCATCGACGTTCTCGCGCTCTGAGACGAAGGTATCTTTGTACTGAAATCCCAATAAATC
>DBCI01000035.1:1363-2059 GCA_002292975.1 Polynucleobacter sp. UBA962
ACTCCAAGTATTTTGAATGGGCGTGTCATGGTGTTTACTTTGCAAATTGCATAATGATTTGATCGACCGCAAGACTCGATCCTTCGGACACACAGATCTCCTCTACAACACCGTCTTGTAGAGCCGATAAAGTGTTCTCCATTTTCATAGCCTCGATCACAGCAAGCTTTTGTCCTGCGCTTACCTTATCGCCTTTGGCAACATGCAATTTACTTAGGAGGCCTGGCATGGGTGACAGTAATAATTTAGAGGTATCCGGTGGTGCCTTATATGGCATGCGGGCTTGCATCTCGGCGCCAAAGGGACTTAAGACAATGCAAGAGAAACCAACACCATCTTGTATGATTTGATATCCCAAACCTGGGCGCTCAATTTGGGCGCAGAGCGCCGGTCCACCCTGGAGTTGATAGGGCAAGCGAATCGATCCTGGTACCCAATCACTCTCTAAGAGGTACTCCTTAATGAGTCGTTTTCCTTGGTTAGCCTTCACAGAAATTTGATAGCCCTGATCTTTGTGCTCGATCTTTGTGCTGTAAGAGTCGGCACCAACCATCACCACAAACTCTTGGGTGAGTTTCATTTCATGGCCAAGGAGTTGTCCTTCGAGTAGTTTTGCTCTTTCGAGATAACGGCGATGCACGAAGGTTGCTAAAGCAGGCAAACGATTGGTATCAGCAGGAATCACAGAGTCTGCTT
>DBCI01000035.1:2103-2836 GCA_002292975.1 Polynucleobacter sp. UBA962
TGGGGAACTCTTCGGCAATAAACCCTGTATTAAAGTTGCCGGATATAAATCGAGGGTGTTGTAAGAGTGCTGACTGAAACTGAACATTCGAATGAATGCCTCGTATGACAAACTCATTTAGAGCGCTACGCATTTTGCTCATTGCTTCTTCGCGATTAGCCCCATGCGTGATTAATTTTGCAATCATCGAGTCGTAATACATGGGGATCTCACCGCCCTCATACACACCTGTGTCGACTCGCACACCATTCTGTGGTGCAGGAGGTTGATACTTCACTAAGCGTCCTGTGGATGGCAAGAAATTACGCAATGGGTCTTCGGCATTAATCCGGCACTCCATGGCCCAACCCTTACGCTGGATTTGACTTTGGGTGAAGGCTAATTTCTCCCCCGCAGCCACCCGAATCATTTGCTCAACGAGGTCTAAGCCAGTGATGCATTCCGTAACAGGGTGCTCGACCTGGAGTCGTGTGTTCATCTCGAGGAAGTAAAAGGATTTATCTTTGCCCACCACAAACTCAACGGTACCTGCCGATTGATAGTGCACAGCCTTCGCCAGTGCAACCGCCTGCTCTCCCATTGCCTTACGGGTTGCGTCATCTAAAAATGGTGAGGGCGCTTCCTCAATGACCTTTTGGTGCCGGCGCTGAATCGAACACTCGCGTTCCCACAGATACACGGTATTACCATGTGCATCACCGAGCACCTGTATCTCAATATGCCGTGGCTCTTC
>DBCI01000123.1:0-2013 GCA_002292975.1 Polynucleobacter sp. UBA962
AGTGTGTGAGGATCCCACGATAAATGTGGCACGATACTTTGCGACAGTAAATCACAGGCGCTCACAATAGCTTGTGCAAGGCTCCATGCCCCACCCTCTCCTTCTGCTGCAAACCACGTTTGCAACTCTGGGTTAGCGCCGACGCAGGCATAGGTTTGTAAGATGCGCTCGGTTTGTGATTGTTGATCTGGGATCAGGAAGATATCTGGTGCCAACTCTAGCCAATCACTCAAACTGTGCACCTCTGGCAGAAACATAATGCTCGCTGGGTCTGCGGTGGGACGCAGACGTTCGAGGGCTTGACGCAAACTCGCATTGGGGCCTGCCGTAGGAAGGATTACCAGCGGCCTGGTCTTGCTGGCCTTAGCAATTGCCCAAATATGCTCGGCGATCTCTGCTAGAGCATTTTGATTGGGGGTAATGGTAATGGTTCGCATGGCGCGTGCTTATTTTGCAATCGTTCTAGGGGAATTGGGCAATGGTCACAGCTTATTGATAATATAAGGGCTTGGGACGCTTTCCGACGAGAGCTGTGCCAAACCAATCCATTGATAAGGAATATTCATGAGTGCCGGTGTTAAACATGTAAGTGATGCATCTTTTGAACAAGACGTTCTAAAAGCAGACAAGCCCGTTTTGCTCGACTTCTGGGCTGAGTGGTGTGGCCCCTGCAAGATGATTGGGCCGATTTTGGAGGAGCTTTCCGTCGAGTATGGCGACCGTATCCAGATTGCCAAGATGAATGTCGACGAGAACCAAGGCATTCCTGCCCAGTTCAATATTCGGGGTATTCCAACCCTCATTTTGTTCAAAAACGGTACTGTTGCTGCCCAAAAAGTGGGTGCTTTAGCCAAATCCCAGTTATCGGCGTTCATCGATAGCAATATTTGAAAGTGTTCCATAGCGTTTGCTAGGATGACCGATATCAGGCTCAGAACTTGAGCCTGATGTTGTTTTTAAACCAAGCCGCCTAGAGTATTCTGGTTTTGAGCGTTTATGGTGTAAGATTACATCTCAATAAAGAGTCCTTTGAGGCTCTCCCTCCAAATTCCAATTGTTTCCCCAAATTATTTACCTTCCTGATTACTGATTCGATTTAAGCTAAATTCGTTATTTCTCTTTTGCATTGCCGTTTTATCCATCGGATTGGCAATCCCAAGACCCCCCTCATTCCTCTCCCCTTTTTCCTTTTCCGATTGAATAGAACCATAAGCACACCATGCAACTGACTGAACTTAAAGTACTCCACGTTTCCCAACTCCTTGAGATGGCTGCTAGCCTCGAGATCGAGAACACGCAGCGCATGCGTAAGCAAGAGCTCATGTTTGCGATCCTTAAAAAGAGAGCCAAGGCTGGAGAGCAGGTATTTGGGGACGGCGTCTTAGAGGTTCTGCCCGATGGCTTTGGGTTCTTGCGCTCGCCCGAGTCGTCCTACATGGCTTCGCCCGATGATATTTATATCTCCCCTGCACAAATCCGTCGCTTCAATTTACACACGGGTGATGGGATTGAGGGTGAGGTTCGCACTCCCAAGGAAGGTGAACGTTACTTTGCCTTGGTGAAGGTCGACAAGATCAATGGCATGGCGCCTGAGGATCTCAAAAACCGCATCATGTTTGAGAACTTAACACCGCTCCACCCTAATCGCACCATCTCTCTAGAACGCGATATCAAGGCTGAAGAGAACCTGACTGGCCGCATCATCGATATGATCTCGCCGATTGGTTTTGGTCAGCGCGGTTTGATCGTTTCCTCTCCTAAATCAGGTAAGACCGTGATGATGCAGCATGTAGCGCACGCGATCTCCCAAAATCATCCTGAAGCAATTCTGATTGTTTTACTAGTTGATGAGCGTCCTGAGGAAGTAACTGAGATGCAACGCTCGGTCCATGGCGAAGTCGTTGCCTCTACGTTTGATGAGCCTGCTGTTCGTCACGTGCAAGTTGCTGAGATGGTGATTGAGAAAGCCAAACGTTTGGTTGAGATGAAAAAAGATGTCATTATTTTGCTCGA
>DBCI01000123.1:2136-3726 GCA_002292975.1 Polynucleobacter sp. UBA962
GGTGCAGCTCGCAATATCGAAGAAGGTGGCTCACTCACTATTTTGGCTACCGCCTTAATTGAGACCGGTAGCCGTATGGATGACTTGATCTATGAAGAGTTCAAGGGCACCGGCAATATGGAAGTTCATTTAGAGCGTCGCTTAGCAGAGCGTCGGGTCTATCCTGCCATCAACCTCAATAAATCAGGTACGCGCCGTGAGGAGCTCTTAGTTAAACCCGAGAATCTTCAAAAGATTTGGGTGCTGCGTAAGCTCTTAGCCGACATGGATGAGATCGAGGCCATGAACTTTATTGTCGATAAGCTCAAATCAACCAAGAACAATGCAGAGTTCTTTGATCTCATGCGTCGTGGCGGTTAAGGGCTTTTAAGGGCAGATTTGACGCTTTCTTATTGATTTTGTGGCATAATTTTGCTTTTGCTGTTTGACACCCCTAGGCAAGTATTGAGGAAACACGGTTTTTGATCCTCAACGGCTACCCGAACTATGGATATTAATTATGAAATCAGGCATTCACCCAGAATATCGCGAAGTTGTTTTTGTTGATGTTTCTAACAACTTTAGCTTCAAAACGCGCTCTACCATCAACACCAAAGAGAAAATCAAGTGGGAAGATGGCAATGAGTATCCCCTAGCCAAAATTGAGACCTCTTCCGAGTCACACCCCTTCTTTACGGGTACGCAGAAGATTATTGATACAGCCGGTCGGGTTGAGAAGTTCCGTCAGAAATTTGGTGGTAAAGCTGCCGCTAAGGCCACCGGTGATGGCGCTGTGAAGACTGCTGAGAAGCGTGCTGCTGCAGCTGTAGCCAAAAAGACCGAGAAACCTGCTGCCAAGAAAGTGGCTACCAAGAAAGCGAAGTAATTGCTTCGGCATTGTGTTTATCTTGAATTGAATTACCTAAGGCAGCGTTTGCTGCCTTTTTTATTTCTGTTTACCGAGATCACTCTAGTATTTATGTATCAATAAATTAGCATGCTCAAACTCACTGCAGCCGCCACCGTCTCCATTCCACGCATTGTGATCTTTGCGCTAACCATTGTTTATGGTCTAGCTGGTCTTTTTGGTCGCGACCCCTGGAAGAATGAGGACTCGATTGGTTTTGGGGTGATGTGGACCTTACATACGGGCTCTTGGCAAGATTGGCTAGTGCCAGGACTTTCAGGACGCGATCTCTCCATGGGCGCACCGCTACCCTATTGGTTAGGCGCCTCCCTCATGGATATTTTTGGTTCATGGATTGGGGATGCTAATGCCGCCCGTCTCTATTCCGCACTGTGTTTTTTTGCTTCAGCCATTGCTATTTGGTATGCCACGTATTTACTCGGACGCCGTCAAGAAGTACAGCCGATGAGTTTTGCCTTAGGTGGCCAACCTAATTCGCGCGACTATGGCATGACCTTAGCCGATGGTGCCTTACTGATTTTCTTGGCTTGCGTGGGTTTAGCACAGCGTTCTCACGAGACCACACCGATGATGGCGCACCTAATGGGGCTCTCCATTATTTTGTATGGCACGGTTCGGGGCTTAGATAAACCTTGGCAAGGCGGAGCCTGGACTGGATTAGGTTTAGTGATTCTGGGGCTTTC
>DBCI01000023.1:0-4626 GCA_002292975.1 Polynucleobacter sp. UBA962
GCTATGCCATCGAAATGAATCAGAAATGGTTTGCGCAACGCGCTATAGGCCCCGGGACAGTGATTCAGGGATTGCCTAAAAAATAATTAAGTCTTAACTAAAGTGGCAAACGTAATGCACGGGTTGATCGGCCCGGATTACAAAATAACCGCCCGCCTCCACCGTCCAGCTTTGACCTGCTAAGAATGATTTTTCAGCTTGACCATTGATGCTGACATAGGCAGTACCATCGACTATTTCCATGATCTCTTTTGTTGTCAGATCAAAGCGCAAAGTGCTGGGCAGCACCACCCCTACAGACTTACGTGTGCCATCCGGTAATGTCACCGTATGAGACACACACTTACCATCGAAGTAGACATTCGCTTTTTTACCAACAGAAACCTGATCAAACTGCATGTGTTCGCTCTCTTAACAAAATAAATAGTTATTACTTAGCACGCTTGCGCTTTGCGATTTCTGCAATACGCATCCGTAGGGCATTTAACTTAATAAATCCACCGGCATCGGCCTGATTGTAGGCACCACCATCATCATCAAAGGTTGCGATATTCTGATCAAATAAAGTATTTGCAGAGTCACGCGCCAATACGGATACAGAGCCTTTATAGAGTTTTAAACGGACTGTACCATTAACACTCTGTTGGGTGTGATCAATGAGAGTCTGTAATGCAATCCGCTCAGGTGACCACCAGTAACCGTTATAGATCAGCGCTGCATAACGTGGCATTAAATCATCTTTTAAATGCGCCACCTCGCGATCGAGGGTAATACTTTCAATCGCACGATGGGCTTTAAGCAAGATGGTGCCACCGGGCGTTTCATAACATCCACGGCTCTTCATACCAACAAAACGATTCTCAACCAAATCAAGACGCCCAATCCCATTAGCCCCACCCAAGCGATTAAGCTCAGCCAGCAACTCGTGGGCTTTCATAGCCTTACCGTTGATGGCCACTGGGTCGCCGCTCTTAAACTCCATCTCAATAACTTGTGCCTGATCTGGGGCTTTTTCAGGAGAGACCGTCCAACGCCACATAGCCTCCTCAGCCTCCGCGTTTGGATCCTCTAAGTGTCGCCCCTCAAAACTAATATGCAAGAGATTGGCATCCATGGAATAGGGTGCGCCACCTTGCTTGTGTTTCATTTCAACGGGAATCCCATGCTTTTCTGCATAGGCCAATAATTTTTCTCGTGAGAGTAAATCCCACTCGCGCCATGGTGCAATCACTTTAATTCCAGGCTCTAGGGCGTAATAGCCCATCTCAAAACGAACCTGATCATTCCCCTTGCCGGTAGCCCCATGCGACACCGCATCTGCGCCAACTTGACGAGCAATCTCAATTTGGCGTTTAGCGATTAAAGGGCGAGCAATGGATGTGCCTAATAAATACTCACCTTCATAGATCGTATTTGCTCTAAACATTGGGAATACAAAATCGCGTACAAACTCTTCACGTAAATCGTCAATAAAGATATGCTCGGGCTTAATCCCAAACTTGATAGCCTTACTTCGTGCTGGCTCGAGCTCTTCGCCCTGCCCCAAATCGGCTGTGAAGGTCACAATCTCACAGGCATAGGTATCTTGTAACCATTTCAAGATAACGCTGGTATCTAAACCACCGGAATACGCCAATACTGCTTTTTTAATGTCGGACATAGTGTGTTTCTTTATTTACAGAACTTCAATCAATACGACCTAAGGCTTAATCGCACGCTCGATCTTATAAGCGCCCGCAGAGCAAAAACTCCATCAGGGCTTTTTGAACGTGAAGACGATTTTCAGCCTCCTCCCAAACAACGCTTTGAGGTCCATCAATCACTCCCGCACTCACTTCTTCACCCCGATGCGCTGGTAAGCAATGCATAAACAAGGCGTCTGGTGCGGCCAGTGCCATCAGATCTTCAGAGACCATCCAGTTTTTGAAAGCAGCAACCCGCGAAGCATTCTCGTCTTCGAATCCCATGCTCGTCCAAACATCAGTGGACACTAAATGAGCGCCCTTGCACGCGTCTTTTGGATCAGCGCATACGGTGAGGTGATTTAGGGCTGAGCTATTCAGTCGCGAACGTTCGAGCTGATAACCCTCGGGTGCAGAAAACCGAAACTCAAAATCTAATTTCTCGGCAGCCTGTATCCAGGTATACGCCATATTATTTGCATCGCCAACCCATGCAACGGTCTTCCCTTGAATAGGTCCACGTGCCTCCACAAATGTGAAGATATCGGCCATCACCTGACAGGGATGAAATTGATTGGTCAAGCCATTGATCACAGGGACGCGCGAGTTGGCACTAAAGCGCTCTATGGAGGCTTGCTCGAAGGTCCGAATCATGATGATGTCGGTCATTCTAGAAATGACTTGAGCAGCATCTTCAATGGGTTCACCACGACCAAGCTGGGTGTCTCTTGTGTTCATATAAACCGCATGGCCACCCAACTGATGGACACCGGCCTCAAATGACAAACGAGTACGCGTGGAATGCTTTTCGAAGATCATGGCCAAGGTACGATCGTGCAAAGGATGCCAAGTCTCATAGCGTTTAAAGCGCTCCTTTAACCATGCCGCCCTCGTAAATAAATAGTCGTACTCCTCTCGGCTAAAGTCTGAGAACTGCAGGTAATGTCTTAACTGGCCGGGCACTTGAGGTTTGGCCAATGAATGGCCATTACCCAATGCTGACAAATGAGCATCTTGCGTGGTGTGAGAAGTTTTATGCGGCATATCTTGCAAAAGAACGCTCCGTGAAACAAAAACCCGCTCGATCTAAGAGCGGGTCAGAAAATCTAAACTGCCTTAGGCCCGCGGGAGGCCTAATAAATCATGTTAGGCCATTGCCTTAATGGCTGCCGAAAGTCGTGACTTCTGACGCGCAGCGGTGTTTTTGTGTGCAATCTTTTTATCGGTGATCGTGTCGATCGTCGACTGGGTCGCAATAAATACTTTTTTTGCTGCGTCTTTATCACCCGCCTCGATCGCTTTGCGAACAGCCTTGATCGAGGTACGAAGTTTAGAACGCAAACTAGAGTTGTGAGCATTTAGCTTCACAGATTGACGAGCGCGCTTGCGAGCTTGTGCGGTATTAGCCATTATTAAATAAACCTATCTAAATCAAATAATCAGAATGAAATCAAACTCTTAAAAGTAAAAACCTGCCAAAAGCCTGAATTCACTGTCTTTGCAAAGCCGCAATAATACGGCTCTCGAAAACCTGACATTCTACCCGAAAGAGGCCAAAATGCCCACCCTACCCCCAAATAAGGGAAAATCAGGCCATGAACCTGCTTTCTGCCGCAGCCAAAGTCAGCTCTTTGACCATGCTATCCCGCATTACGGGATTAATTCGAGAGACCCTGATCGCCCGCAGCTTCGGGGCTTCCGAGTGGACAGATGCCTTTAATGTGGCCTTCCGGCTGCCTAATTTGCTCCGTAGACTATTTGCCGAAGGGGCTTTTTCCCAAGCTTTTGTCCCCATCTTGGGAGAAATCTCCAATCAAGGGGATCGCAACAAAACTCAGAGTTTGGTGGACGCTATCGCCACCCTCCTTTTTTGGGCCCTAGGCCTAACCGTTCTAGTGGGAGTGATTGGCGCACCTATTCTGGTTTTCATTATTGCTGCCGGCCTCAAAGGTGGGGGCGCTTACGACACCACCATTCTAATGACCCAAATCATGTTTCCGTACATTGGGCTTATCTCCTTAGTATCCCTATCAGCCGGAATTCTGAACACCTTCGGGCGCTTCGCCGTGCCCGCATTTACTCCTGTGCTTCTAAACCTCTCCCTCATTGGAGGAGCAGTTTTATTAGCTCCTCACATAGAACAACCTATTTATGCCCTGAGTATTGGGGTATTAATTGGCGGTATTTTGCAACTCGGCATCCAGATACCGGCGCTCTTAAAACTAGGTCTGCTACCCCGTATTGCATTTCTTCCTCGGGCAATGAAAGCAGCGTGGCAAAATCCAGATGCACGCCGCGTCATTAAACTCATGGTGCCAGCAGTATTTGCAGTATCGGTTGCGCAAATTTCTTTAATTATTAATACCAACATTGCCTCCCACTTACAAACTGGGAGTGTTTCCTGGCTTTCTTACGCGGACCGCCTCATGGAATTTCCAACCGCACTGCTGGGAGTTGCACTGGGGACCGTATTGCTTCCTAGTCTTAGTAAGGCAAACGCGAATCAAGATACTACTCATGCAGGGGAGCTTTTGGTTTGGGGATTGCGTCTAACCTTTTTGCTAGCCGCACCATGCGCATTAGCGCTGTTTCTGTTTGGCACACCCATCTCTGCAGTTCTGTATCACTACGGACAGTTCAACAACCTCGATGTTGAAATGACGCGTCAAGCTCTAGCTGCATATGGAGTTGGCTTAATCGGACTAGTGCTTGTCAAGATATTGGCGCCTGGTTTCTATTCCCGCCAAGATATTCGTACACCGGTCAAGATTGCTGTGTTGGTATTGGTGTTTACACAGCTCGCCAACCTTATCCTAGTTCCCCAATTTGCCCATGCTGGTCTGGCTTTATCGGTTGGTTTGGGTGCATGCCTAAATGCAGCGCTACTTTGGATTGGTCTACGAAGAAAGGGGGCTCTACCCCTGAGCGCTGGCTGGCTCAAATA
>DBCI01000023.1:4745-9064 GCA_002292975.1 Polynucleobacter sp. UBA962
ATTGGGTTTTTGGGGCTTTGGCTCATGATTGCCGCCATAGTGTACTTTGCCACTCTGTGGCTTGTTGGTCTACGCTGGCAAAATTTTCTACGTCATGCAAAATAGTCAATATGCCGACTCAACAGCTCGATTACTTTTCTACCTTAGTTGCCGAGGACGAGCACTTTCCGCTGACTGAAGCAAGCATTGCTGTTGCCCAGCACGCATTTCCTGATCTTGATGTTCAGCATGTTCTAGATGAAATCGATCAATTCGGCGATCGTCTTAAGAAACGTATTTCTGCTGACGCCTCAGCCGTGCAACGCTTACAACAGCTAAAGCATCTCTTCTTCACCGAGCTCGGCTTTGGTCCCAACCCAAACGATTTCTACGCTCCTGAGAACTCATATATTCATCATGTTCTGCAAAGTCGCCGTGGTATTCCTATTTCTTTAGCCATCATCATGATGGAGCTTGGTAACCAAGTTGGCTTAAAAATTAGAGGCGTCTCCTTCCCCAACCACTTCATGCTGCGCGTCTCGCTACCTCAGGGCGAGGTCATCATGGATCCCTTAACAGGTGCATCCTTAGCAAAGCAGGAATTACAAGCGATGCTTGACCCCTACCTTGAGACAAGAGGTTACGTTGGCGATCTTCAGTTGCCGCTCAATGTTTTTCTGCGGGTCTCAAGTTCTCGAGAAATACTCTCGCGCTTCTTGCGAAACTTAAAACTAATTTATACCGAACATGAGCGCTGGGAGCGTTTACTGGGAGTACAACAACGCCTGGTCATTTTGTTACCAGACTCTCTTGAAGAAGTACGTGATCGCGGTCTAATCTTTGCGCAACTGGAATACTTACGTCCCGCAATTGAAGATATGCAGGCCTATCTCAGCGCGCAACCCGATGCAAGCGATGCCGATGAAATCCGCGAGCATATAGCAACCCTTGAAAATCAAGTGCGCCAACATTAAATCCTTTGCTCCTCATGTCCAATAAGGTTTTATCCATCGTTGGCCCAACCGGAGTCGGCAAAAGTAATTTAGCCCTTTGGCTGGCTCGCCAGTGCAAAGACCTGGGACAAAGTATCGAAATCATCAGCATGGACTCCGCCTTGGTATACAAAGGCATGAATATTGGGACTGCCAAACCAAGTAAAGCAGAACAGGATGAGGTTGTTCATCACCTCATTGATATTTTGGACCCCAGCCAAAATTACTCTGCTGCCCAGTTCGCGAGCGATGCAAAAGAACTTATTACGGATATAAAACTGCGCGGCAATATCCCCTTAATCGTGGGCGGTACGATGCTCTACTGGAGAGCTTGGGTCTACGGCTTCTCCAATCTGCCTGCTGCAAACCCCGTAGTACGTGCGCAATTAGATCTTGAAGCTGCTGAAATTGGCTGGCCTGCAATGCATGCCAAGTTAGCCATTCTCGACCCAGTTAGTGCAGCCCGTCTCCCAGCAAATGATAGTCAACGTGTTCAGCGAGCCCTAGAGGTATTTGCACTTACTGGGCGACCACTCTCAGAGCTTTTTGAAGAGACCCCGAGTCTTGCGGGTCGCAAACAAGAGCCCAATCCTGATTGGGTGGAAGTAATCTCACTTGAACCGTCCGATCGAAAGATCCTACATGCGCGCCTACAGGAACGTTTTGATCAAATGCTAGAGAGTCAATTGATTGAAGAGGTTGAACAACTTCGCAATCGTGGCGACTTACATACCAATCTACCAGCGATTCGGTCTGTGGGTTATCGCCAAGTTTGGGAGTATCTGGCAGGGGATGTAGATTTTGAAACGATGAAACAAAAAGCGTATGCCGCAACCCGACAACTCAGTAAACGCCAAATGACCTGGCTACGAGCAATGGATCGTCAAGTCTTTGATCCCTTTGATGCAGAGCAAATCAAGCTTGCGCAAAAAAAATGTCTAGCCCTCTTACGCTAACTTAAACCACAATCGTCTGAGGAGCCCCCTGGGGACGCTCCACAATTTCTCCTAAGCGCCAAGAGTTTAGTCCTTGTTGATTAATGCAGGCGATGACTGTATCAGCATCTTGCTGACTCACCACCACCACCATGCCAATGCCGCAATTAAATACGCGGACCATTTCTGCGTCGGCGACGCCGCCCTTCATTTGCAACCAGCGGAACAAATCTGGCATCTGCCAAGAATCTCGCCGAAGAACTGCCTGGGTGTTCTCGGGCAGTACACGCGGTACGTTATCTACGAGTCCACCACCGGTAATATGAGCCAAGCCTTTAATGGGATATTGAGCCATCACATTCAATAATTGCTTGACGTAGATTTGGGTGGGCGCCATGACAACCTCCCGCAATGAACGCCCTCCAATATCCTCTGTTGGCTTTGCGCCAGCACGCTCAATAATCTTACGAATCAACGAATAGCCATTGGAGTGAGCCCCACTGGAGGCAACGCCAATCACCACATCACCCGGTTTGATGGAAGACCCATTAATGATTTTGGATTTCTCGACCACACCGACAGCAAACCCGGCTAAATCATATTCACCTGGGGGGTACATGCCAGGCATCTCGGCGGTCTCACCGCCGATCAGGGCGCACCCTGCCAACTCACAGCCCTTGGCAATGCCAGCCACTACGGTTGTAGCTGTATCGACCGATAATTTGCCACAGGCAAAATAATCAAGGAAAAACAAAGACTCGGCACCCTGTACCAAAATATCGTTTACGCTCATTGCGACCAAATCTTGACCAATGGTCTCGTGACAGTTCCACTCAAAGGCTAATTTAAGCTTCGTTCCAACGCCATCCGTGCCAGATACTAAAACAGGCTCCCGATAACGCTTAGGGACCTCAAAAAGAGCTCCAAAGCCGCCTATTCCTGCCAACACACCATCTCGCATGGTTTTCTTGGCCAAAGGCTTAATACGGTCTACCAAGGCGTCACCGGCGTCGATATCCACCCCAGCGTCACGGTAGGAGAGTCCTTGGGAGGAGGGGGGTTTAGAGGAATTATTCATCGTTTAATCTTTGGGAAATCAGGGAAATCCGCTTATTGGTTCAATTTGATCGGTAGAATCTCTGAATTCTAGAGTATGAGGCCGTATGGCAGAAATTTTTACCCCCTTTCTCTTTGCTTTTATATTGGCCTATATCTTGCGGCCTGTTTGTCTTCGCCTCGAAACTTTTGGTCTAGGTAAAGCATTAGCAAGTACTCTGAGCATTCTTTTCGGCCTTTGCCTATTGGTAATCATCCTGTTGTTGTTAATCAATCTACTGCGCCATGAAATCCCCTTAATAAAAGCTCAGCTACCTATTTGGTTACAAAGCATCCAAACATGGCTAGCCCCAAAACTCATCAGCCTCAATATTGATATTGACTGGCAAGCGTTGCGCGAAGCAATTACCCAAAAGCTCACCGCACATTTTTCTGCAAATGCCAATCAAATTCTTAGCACTAGCCTAGAAACTGTTTTAGCCTCCGGTAGTTCTGTATTGGGCGGGTTTGTCAACTTCATCCTAATTCTCTTTGTACTCTTTTACTTACTAATCGATTGGGATCATTTTTTTGCTTTACTTAAACAATTAATTCCAATTCGTTATCAGGTGACTGCACAAACCCTCGTTTCTGAAACCGATGGTCTGCTCTCCCAATACTTACGCGGTCAGATGTTGGTCATTTTGATCATGGCAGTTTTCTACAGCGCCGGCTTAAGTCTTACGGGCATGCAAGGAGCGCTTGGGCTAGGCGTGTTTACCGCGATCGTCATCATCATTCCCTACATTGGAATTGCCCTTGGTCTTGTCTTAGCAGTACTCTCAGTCATATTGCAATTTGGCTTTGGTAGCGAGTTGATTGTGGTCTTGGTCATCTTTGGTATTGGTCAAGTACTTGAAGGTTTTTTTCTCACTCCTCGCTTGGTTGGTGAGCGCATTGGCTTACATCCAGTGGCGGTGTTATTTGCCTTGTTAATCTTTGCAAAATTATTTGGCTTCTTTGGGGTTTTGCTAGCCCTACCAGCAAGCGCAATCGTCCTGGTCTTGATACGTTTTGCATGGTCGCTGTATGAGCAAAGCACTTGGTATCGTAGATAGCCAGTATTCATGAACCATTCGTCTGCTCTACCCCGTCAATTTGCCCTTGACCTTACCCAGCCACCGCCAGCCACACTTCATAACTTTCTGGAAAGCGGTAATGAAGAATTAAAAAGTGTGCTGGGGCGCTCAGTTTCATTTTGGCAAACTGGGCAGGAAAGACTTATTCCGCTTGAACAACGTTGGTTCTATTGGTGGGGTAGTAATGGCTGTGGTCGCACTCATCTTCTTAAAGCGATGAGCCATGCTGCTAGAGATCA
>DBCI01000023.1:9158-26785 GCA_002292975.1 Polynucleobacter sp. UBA962
CAGATCCGCATTATGACCGTAGACGATATTGATCAACTGGATGATCGGCTGCAAGCAAGCCTATTTCGGATACTCAATGTAGTGCATGCAAGCCCGAATTACTTTATATACCTTGCTGGTAATCTTGCCCCCAATGGCTTACAACTCCGCGAGGATCTTCGTACTCGTCTTGCTTGGGGGCTTATTTTTCAGGTTCACCCATTAACCGACTCAGAAAAAGTAGCCGCACTCACACAAGCGGCTAAAGAACGGGGATTAACTTTATCAATTGACGTACTACCCTGGCTCATCAATCATTTTTATCGAGATATGCCTAGCCTAATGGCATTGCTCGATGCTCTTGATGCGCATTCACTCGAAACTAAACGAGCAATCACTCTACCCTTGGTTCGTGAACTTCTTCAAATTGCAGGTAAAAAACCATGAGTCGATTGGCGTTATTTGATCTTGATCACACCCTCTTACCCTTTGACAGTGACTACGAGTGGGGGCAATTTTTAGTTCGTCAAGGAGTCGTTGATGGCGAACAATACGCTAAAGCAAACGAGCAATTCTATGCAGACTACAAAGTGGGTAAATTAGATATTGATGCTTTTCTACGTTTTGCACTCAAGCCCTTATCTGAAAATAGTCGAGAGCAACTTCAACAATGGCATGATGCTTTTATGCACGAAAAAATTAATGGCCAATTACATCCCAATGCGATGGCTTTGGTCAAAAAACATCAAACCGCTGGCGACCTTTGTTGTGTAGTGACGGCCACAAATAGCTTTGTCACACGCCCAATCGTGAAAGCCTTTGGCATTGATCATTTGGTTGCGACCGACCCCGCCACCGAAAATAACCAAGCTAACGGACGCTTTACTGGTCAGGTCGCCGGGATTCCGAGCTTTAAAGCAGGGAAGGTAACACGGGTAAATGCTTGGCTATATGAGCAAGGCTTATCATTTGATATCCTCGAGAAAAGCTACTTCTATTCTGACTCACTAAATGATCTTCCCTTGCTCGAGCGCGTTAGCCATCCAATTGCCACAAACCCAGACGAGCGTTTAAGAGCTGTAGCAGAAAAACGTGACTGGCCTATCCTTGAGCTTTTCTCCTCACCCCAATAATTATTTACACCCTTCATGATTACTAAATTCCTCGACCGTCTTTTGCGTCGAGGCCCGCGTCCGAAATCTAATCAATCGGGCGCGACCCTGATTGCTCTCAAAGTTCACAAAAAGACGCATCGAATCGATCCTGGACTTTTATCCAAAAATGCCGTGAAAGTAACCCATACCCTGCAACAGGCTGGGTATAAGGCCTATATTGTTGGTGGCGCAGTGCGTGACCTTGTTTTAGGAATTGCCCCAAAAGATTTTGATGTGGCTACCAATGCAACGCCCGATCAGGTCCAAAAGCTATTTCGGCGCTCACGCTTAATTGGACGTCGCTTTCAAATTGTGCACGTTACTTTTTTTGGCAAAGAACGTCCAGAGATTATTGAGGTCTCCACTTTTAGAGCTGTTCTCGAAAGTGTTGGGGAGCATGTAGCTGAAAGTGGGCGCATCTTGCGCGATAACGTCTGGGGCACCCATGCTGAAGATGCCGCGCGACGTGATTTCACCATGAATGCGATGTACTATGACCCGGCTAGCGAGACCGTGCTCGACTATCACGGCGGCATGGAGGATATCCGTTCTAAAACGATTCGGATGATTGGCAATCCCAGTAAACGCTATCGTGAAGATCCCATTCGTATGCTACGGGCAATTCGGTTTGCCGCCAAAACGAATTTTCAGATTGAGTCGGGTACCCGAACCCCCATAGCAGAATTAGGAAATCTCATCCATGATGTACCAAGCGCACGACTATTTGATGAGATCCTGAAGCTGCTAATGTCTGGTCACGCATGGGCTGGTATCCAAGCATTGCAAGATGCAGGTTTACACCATGGCCTACTGCCCTTGATTGATAAAGCCCTAGCTAATGATCAATCGGCGCAATTTATTCAACTCGCCTTACGCAATACCGATGAGAGGATTCAGGCGGGCAAATCAGTTTCACCTGGATTTTTATTTGCCTCGCTTCTATGGCCAGATTTAGACCAGCGCTGGCAAGCATTGCTGGCTGGGGGTATGCCCAATCTACCAGCACTGCATGCAGCGATCGATGACACCATAGCGCAGCAAAATACGGGGATCCCCTTGCAGCGTCGTCACGAGGGAGACATGCGTGATATTTGGACCATGCAACCCCGTTTTGAGAGACGCAATGGGCGCTACCCCCATCGCTTACTAGAGGTTCCTCGCTTTAGAGCTGGGTATGACTTTATGCTCCTACGAAGTCAGGTTGGCTCTTGCCATGCAAGCCTTGGACAGTGGTGGACTGACTTTATTCATGCGGACTTACCCGAACGTGAAGAGCTCATTGCTAGGACTAAAGATGATGCCATCTCTTCTACGCAAACTCCTTCGGAACCAAACAAGAGAAGGCGGAGACGCTCAAAACGCCCCAAGTTAGGGACTGAAACCACCCTCGATTTTGAAATGAGTGGCGGCAAGCAAAATTAAGCTTTTTTGAGTAAAGTAAGCCATATTTAAATGGGATAGATATGGCAAAGGCCTTTATCGGATTTGGTGGAAATATTGGAGATGCTCGTCAGATCATCACCGATGCCATTGTGTGTCTAGCCCAACACATTGAGGTGCATATTATTAATAAGAGCTGTTTTTACCAAAGCGCCCCTGTCAATGCAGTGGGTGGCGATTACATTAATGCAGTTGTTGAGATTGATACAGAACTTAATCCCTATGGCTTATTGTATGTTTGTCAAACCATCGAACAGCAATTTGGTCGCGAGCGGCCCTTTGCAAATGCTCCTCGCACCCTTGATTTAGACATCTTGTTCTTTGAAGGAATCCAGCAAAACCATTCAGATCTGACGATTCCCCATCCAAGGATTACGGAACGCTCTTTTGTTGTTCTACCTCTTTTAGAAATCTGTCCTGATTTTTTCTTACCCGAGCACGGTCCTTTAAAGGCTTTCGTACCCCAAATTGCTAATCAACGCATCAAACGCCTTACTTGCAAGAATTGCGATTGTGGTCTTCAACTGCATTAGTCACCCTCAATAGCTGTTCCTTAGCGGTCTCGATTAGAATCGTCTTATGAGTTACCTACAAGACAATAAGCCCATTACGATTACCAAGCTTCTCACCATGTATGCAGATGGCGAGAAGATTGCCGTTTTAACAGCCTATGACTCAAGCATGTGCGCCTTGCTTAATCGCTGCGGCGTTGAGGTCATCTTGGTGGGCGACTCGCTTGGGAATGTAGTTCAAGGTCATAGCAGTACTACCCCCGTCACCCTTGAAGAGATGGCCTACCACACACGGTGTGTTGCGCGCGCAAATACACATGCTTTTTTAATTGCTGATCTTCCCTTTGCCAGCTATGGTGATCCGGTTCAAGCGCTCGAGTCCTCCGCAGAACTCATGCGTGCTGGCGCCGATATGGTTAAGCTGGAAGGTGGCACATGGCAAGTTGATGTGATTCAGTATCTAGTGGAGCGAAGTGTTCCTGTCTGCGCACATCTCGGTCTCCTTCCGCAATCGGTTCACTTACTGGGTGGGTACAAGGTGCAAGGTAAGTCAAAAGATGCAGCCGTCCACATGCTGGAGCAAGCGCATGCCTGTGAAGCAGCGGGCGCGCAAATGCTTGTGCTTGAAGCTATTCCGTCAGCGCTTGGAGAAAAGATAACTCAGTCACTGCATATCCCAACCATTGGGATTGGTGCGGGACCCAATTGCTCTGGGCAGGTCTTAGTACTCCCGGACATGTTGGGCATTAGCCCTGGCAAACTACCCAAGTTTGTCAAAAACTTCATGGTAGATCACGCATCGATTGATGCTGCCATTAGGGCCTATGTAAAAGAAGTCAAGTCAGGCAAGTTCCCTGGACCTGAACACTGCTTTGCGTCTTAAGTCTTAGTTAAAAAAGTTTTTCATTCGGTCAAACCAGCCCTCTTGCTGTGGACTGTGTTTCTTACCGCCTGTCTTTAAAGACTCTTCAAACTGTTTCAAGATGGACCTCTGCTCCTCTGAGAGTTTGATTGGAGTCTCTAGGATGACATGTACATATAAGTCGCCAAGAAGGGATGAACGCAATTCTTTAATTCCTTTACTACGCAAGCGGAAGGTCTTCCCTGTTTGAGTTCCCTCAGGAATACTTAATTCCACTCGACTACCTAAGGTTGGCACCTCAATCTCTCCCCCAAGCGTAGCGGTCGCAAATGAAATAGGCATTTGAACATGCAAATCACTTCCATCTCGCTCGAAGACCGAATGCTCTTTAACATGAACCTCAACGTATAAATCACCAGCAGGTCCGCCATTAACACCAGGCTCACCATTACCGACAGAACGAACCCGCATCCCATCATCAATTCCAGCAGGGATTTTGATCTCAAGCGTTTTCTGTTCCTTGGTCTTGCCAGTTCCATGACAACTTTTACAGGGCTTCGGAATATATTTTCCAGTCCCTCGGCACTTTGGACAGGTCTGCTGCATCGAGAAAAACCCCTGAGCAATACGTACTTGGCCATTACCGTCGCAAGTAGGACAAACTTCTACTTTCGAGCCAGGCTCTGCACCCGTTCCGCTACATACTTTGCAGGTACTCCAACTGGGCACTCGAATCTGGGTGGTGTAGCCTGCGGCTGCCTGCTCTAGGGTGATCTCCATGTTGTAGCGTAAATCTGCGCCCTTATAGACTTGGGGGCCAGAGCTTCTACCTTGACCAAAGATGTCACCAAAGATGTCACCAAAGGCATCTGCAAAACCGCCTGCGCCTGCGCCGGCAAAGCCGCCCATACTGGGATCTACTCCAGCATGACCATACTGATCATAGGCACCACGTTTTTGAGGATCTGACAATGTCTCATAAGCCTCTTTAGCTTCTTTGAAATTTGCTTCAGCCCCTGGATTATCAGGATTACGGTCTGGATGGTATTTCATGGCAAGCTTACGGTAGGCCTTTTTTAAGTCCTCCTCGCTGGCATTTTTTCCAACCCCTAATACTTCATAAAAATCTCGTTTACCAGTCGCCACAGCGCACCCTTTTTCCTGAAAGATAAAAACGAGAAGTCGGCACAGGGCCGACTCATCGCATTCACCTACTAATTTCTAGAGACTACTTCTTATCGTTTACCTCTTTAAAGTCTGCATCCACTACCTCGGGATCATGAGCCTTTGCCTCACCCGCAGGCTTTGTAGCGCCACTAGGATTCGCTTTAGCCTGCTCCGCAGCATACGCCTTCTCGCCAAGCTTTTGACTCACTTTTGCCAAAGCCTCGGTCTTAGTTTCCATGGCCGCCTTATCCGTTCCTTTAATTGCCTCTTCAAGCTCCTTCAGGGCAGACTCAATGCTACCTTTTTCGCCCGCATCCAAACTGCTGCCGTGCTCTTCCAAAGCTTTCTTCGTGGAATGCGCCAGAGCATCTGCAGTATTTCTAGCGGTGACTAACTCGAGTAGCTTACGATCTTCTTCAGCGTTTGCTTCGGCATCTTTAACCATCCGCTGAATTTCTTCTTCCGAAAGACCAGAGTTTGCTTTAATTGTGATCTTGTTCTCTTTACCAGAGGCTTTATCTTTAGCTTTCACATGCAAAATACCATTGGCATCGATATCGAAGGTCACCTCAATTTGTGGCAAACCGCGGGCTGATGGCGGAATTCCTTCCAAATTGAATTCACCAAGCATCTTATTGGCAATCGCCATCTCGCGCTCACCTTGGAAGCACTTAATGGTCACGGCAGGTTGATTGTCTTCTGCCGTTGAAAACACTTGGGAGTGCTTGGTTGGGATCGTTGTATTTTTCTGAATCATCTTAGTCATCACACCACCCAAGGTCTCAATACCAAGAGATAAAGGCGTGACATCCAGGAGTAATACGTCTTTGCGATCGCCGGCCAATACAGAACCCTGAATCGCAGCACCAACAGCAACTGCTTCATCAGGATTGACATCCTTACGAGGCTCCTTACCAAAGATGGCCTTCACTTGTTCTTGTACTTTTGGCATACGGGTTTGGCCGCCTACCAAAATGACATCATCAATATCGGATGAAGATACACCGGCATCTTTCATGGCGACTTGGCATGGCCCCATCGTACGCGTAATTAGCTCCTCAACCAAAGACTCTAGCTTGGAGCGAGTTAGTTTTAAGTTGAGATGCTTAGGACCGCTTGCATCCGCAGTCACATACGGTAGGTTAATCTCGGTTTGCTGTGAAGAAGAAAGTTCGATCTTGGCCTTCTCAGCAGCATCTTTAAGGCGCTGCAAAGCAAGCACGTCTTTACTGAGATCAACTCCTTGTTCTTTCTTGAACTCGGCAATAATCCAGTCAATAATGCGCTGGTCAAAATCTTCACCGCCCAAGAAGGTATCGCCGTTAGTAGACAGTACCTCAAATTGTTTCTCACCATCCACATTCGCAATTTCAATAATGGAAACGTCAAAGGTACCGCCACCGAGGTCATATACGGCAATCTTACGATCTACTTTATCTTGCTTATCTAGGCCAAACGCCAAAGCCGCAGCAGTTGGTTCGTTAATGATTCTTTTCACTTCTAGGCCCGCAATTCGACCGGCATCTTTAGTAGCTTGACGCTGACTGTCATTGAAATAAGCCGGCACCGTAATGACGGCTTCGGTAACTTCTTCGCCGAGATAATCCTCAGCAGTCTTTTTCATCTTACGCAACACCTCAGCAGAAACCTGCTGGGGCGCAATTTTCTTATCGCGCACCGACACCCAAGCATCGCCATTCTCAGCGGCAATAATGCTGTAAGGCATCAAACCAATGTCTTTTTGGACCTCGGCATCGGTAAATTTACGCCCAATTAAACGCTTGACCGCATATACCGTATTTTTAGGATTGGTAACCGACTGACGCTTAGCAGGCGCACCCACCAATACCTCGCCATCTTCCATATAGGCGATGATGGAAGGTGTTGTTCTAGTGCCCTCTGCGTTTTCAATCACCTTCGGTGCATTGTTTTCAATAACGGAGACGCAGGAGTTCGTTGTTCCTAAGTCAATTCCAATAATCTTTCCCATAATGGCTCCAAAATAAATGAATAAGTGCTACCGATACCCTACAGATGGGGACTAATTCATGGAATTCAAGGGGCCTAAGCCCTTGAATTTACTTAATTCTCTAATTATTTTGCCTGGCTAACCGTGACCAAGGCTGGACGTAAGACCCGATCAGCAATCAAAAAACCTCTTTGGAGAACTGACACCACGGTATTCGCATCCTGCTCCGATGGAACCATAGAAATAGCCTGATGTTGGTGAGGATCAAATTTAGCGCCGGGGGCTGGATTAATCTCGATTAAGCGCCCTTTCTCAAAGGCCGAAATTAATTGTTTGAGCGTAATTTCAAGCCCCTCTTTGAACGCCTTAGCATCACCCGCTTCGGTAGCAAGTGCCGCGTACAAACTGTCACTAACCGGGATTAGGTGCTCTGCAAAGCCTTCGATCGCAAATTTGTGTGCTTTTGTAATATCTTCCATCGCACGTCGGCGAATGTTCTCACCCTCTGCTTTAGCCCGAAGATAGCTGTCTTGCAATTCGATCAGTTTTTGATTGGCCTGCGCCAGTTGCTCCTCAACACTAAGACTTGGTTCACTAGCCTCGGCTGCAGAAGTCTCAAGTCCTGGATTTTCTGTCTGCAGTTCTTGCTCAGATTTATTTTCATTCATAACGGTACCTTATCGACTAAACCATATATTGGGGCATTAGCCCTAATTTCAAGGGGCTTGCTTACCCGTGGCAATCTTTGCAGAGACCTCATTAGCCCGACGTTCCCGTAACGCTAATTCTGCCTCTGAGTCAGGCATGGTTGGCCATCCCTGCATATGCTCTTTTGCAATCTCCTCCAAAGCAGAGATAAAAACTGGGTCATCGTTTAGGCATGGGATATATCGATAATCTCCGCCGCCATGCTCATGGAAGATCTCCTGTCCTTCCATCGCAATCTCTTCAAGAGTTTCCAAACAATCTGCTGGGAACCCTGGGCACACAATATCAATATGTGGGCAAGTGTCCTTTCCCAAGTCCTCGAGCATGAGAGCAGTGTATGGTTTTAGCCACTCAGCCCGACCAAAGCGCGATTGAAAAGTAACTCGGTAGTCATTAGGCTTCAAACCCAACGCCTCACCAAGTAGACGGCCTGTTTTTAAACATTCACAATGGTAGGGATCGCCCTGCATCAAATTTCGTTTCGGTAAACCATGAAAAGACATCACTAACTTTGCACCCTTAGCAAAATCGGGTCTGCCATTTTGGATCCAATAGGCCTCAATGCTCTGCCGCAAGGCATCAATATAGCGAGGGTGGTCATGATAGTGCTTAACTAAACGCAACTCGGGTTGGTTGCGCCACCCTTTTAAAACATCAAATATTTCATCAAAACTTGAGGCACTGGTCGTTGCAGAATATTGTGGGTAAAGAGGCAACACAAGAAGTCGCTCAACGTTTTCTTGCCTAAACCTCTCAAGTACCTCTGGAATCGATGGCTTGCCATAGCGCATTCCTAGATCAACAATCACGCTAGTGTTGGTCTTTCTAAAGCGCGCTTGTAAGCCGCTCGCTTGGGCCTTGGAATAAATCAATAGAGGGGATCCCTCCTGCAACCAAATCGAGGCATATTTTTTAGCCGATGCGCCACTACGAATTGGCAAAATAATTCCGTGCAAAATAAACCACCAGACTAAACGTGGGATTTCGACAACCCGCGGGTCTGACAAGAATTGTTTGAGATAGGTTCGTACCGCAAGACGTGTCGGCGCCTCTGGTGTACCAAGATTAATGACCAAAATACCCGTGCGAGCAGAACGAAGGTGGGGGCTAGGGTTCAAATGAAATCCAAAATCAAAATTATGGGTTACTTAATGCGCCACTCAAAAGCTTTGAGGTAATGTCCACAATTGGAATCACGCGATCATACGCCATCCGAGTTGGCCCGATCACCCCTAAGGTACCCACTATTTTGCCATCCACGCTGTACGGTGCACTGATGACCGCTAAATCTTCATAGGGTAAGAGCTCGCTCTCACCCCCAATGAATATTTGAATTCCATCGGCGTGACTAGAGATATCAAGTAATTGCATCAGAACCGATTTCTGCTCAAGCATGTCAAACATCTTGCGTAATTTAGTTAAGTTAGAACTTAGCTCCCCAACATCCAATAAATGGCGCTCTCCAGAGATCACCATATCAGGATGCGTTAATTTGGTATCTGTCACTCCATTCTCAAGTGCCAAGGTCATTAAACCCGCAATATCCCCTCGCAAATGATCGAGCTCAGCACGTAAGCGAGCGCTGATATCTGAAAAACTCTTCCCAGAAAAATGCGCATTGATGTAGTTGCTTGCCTCAACCAATTGACTCGGGCTGTAATCTTGGGTGGTCGGCAAAATACGATTTTGCACATCCCCTTGAGGTGTAACCAAGATTAGTAAGATTTTTCCTTCACCCAAACGCAAGAACTCGATGTGTTTAAAAATCTGTGAGCGCTTAGGCGTCATCACCACTCCGGCAAAGTGAGTCAGACTGGATAAAAGCTGTGCTGCTGAGTTAATGACCTTCTGTGGCGAATCTGGATACAAAGAACGCTCAACTTCTCTAGAGGCCAATTCCTCCAAAGGCCGAATAGTCAACATCGTGTCGACAAACAGCCGATAGCCACGGGGAGTAGGTATGCGTCCAGCAGATGTATGGGGGCTAGTCACAAAACCCATCTCTTCGAGGTCAGCCATGACGTTACGAATGGTGGCGGCAGATAAATCAAGGCCAGAAAACCGAGATAAGGTTCTAGAGCCCACTGGCTGACCCTCCTCGATGTATCTCTCGATGAGGGTTTTTAGTAAAAGTTTGGAGCGATCATCCATGATTGGAGTAATTTTATGCCTATGGTTTAATCGTTGTATGTTAAGCCCATCAAGCAATCCACTGCAGAAGAAATTTCGGCGCGTTACCCTAGTTGGTAAACACCAGGCAGATGGTATTGGCGAGCATCTCCAAGAATTAGCGCACATCCTTATCCAACAAGGCTGCGAGCTCAGTATTGAGTCTGAAACAGCAGCTCATTTGCAGATCAAAGGGAGCAAAACCCTGCCCCTCAGTGACTTTAAAGATTCCACCGATTTGGCCGTCATTTTGGGAGGCGATGGAACCATGCTGGGGATTGGGCGCCAAATTGCTGGTAGTGGTGTTCCTCTACTGGGTATCAATATGGGGCGGCTTGGCTATATGACCGATATCCCCTTTGAAGACGCCAAAACGGTCCTTCCTGCGATTATTCAAGGGCACTATGAGATTGACTCACGCTCTCTTCTGGAGGCGAGCGTGTCACGCCATGGTAAAGAAATCCATCGTGGTCTAGCCCTAAACGATGTCGTTGTGAACCGTTCTGGTCTATCGGGGATGGTTGAGCTTAGAGTCCATGTCAATCAATCATTTATGTATAACCAACGCTCGGATGGTTTAATTGTTTCTACGCCAACCGGCTCCACTGCCTACGCATTGTCAGCCGGAGGCCCAATTTTGCACCCTAGAGTTCCGGGGATTGTGTTGGTCCCAATTGCCCCCCACGCACTATCAAACCGTCCCATTGTGCTCGCTCAAGAATCTATTATTGCGATTGAAGTCGTTGGCGGTCGTGAAGTGATCGTTAACTTTGATATGCAATCGCTCACCAAGTTACAAATTGGTGACCGAGTTGAAGTACGGCTTTCTGATAAATCTATTTCTCTCTTACATCCTTTGGGGCATAGTGACTACCAAACCTTGCGAGAAAAATTGCACTGGAACGAGTATCCTTCCACGTTTTAATCTGGGTAGATAGGCATGCTCCACTCATTAGCTTTGCGTGATTTTGTAATCGTCGATCAACTTGAACTCGATTTTACAGAGGGCTTTAGTGTTTTGACTGGCGAAACCGGTGCGGGTAAATCAATCCTATTGGATGCCCTTGGATTAGCGCTTGGGGAACGAGCTGACAGTAGCCAAATCCGTGAGGGCTGTCAACGCGCGGAGATTACAGCAATTTTTAGGATTGATAACAGGCTTGAAACAGAAATGAACGCCTGGTTAGAGGTGCACGATCTACCCCTAGAGGATGGCGGTAAAAGTCTGATCCTAAAACGCAGTATTGATCACACGGGACGCAGTCGTTCCTTTATTAATGGTAGCAGTGCCTCATTAAATCAACTTCGCGAGGCTGGTGATCGCCTCGTTGATATTCACGGCCAACATGCCCACCAACTGCTTCTCAAAACTGGCGCGCAACGTGAACTACTAGACCGCCATGCTGGTCTTGCTGAGCTGACAAGTCAGGTTGCTGAAGCATTTAAAGTGATGAGCGCCACGCAGAAAAAACTCGAGCAAGCCGAATCGGCAGGTGCTGATATTCAACGCGAGCGTGAGCGCTTGGAGTGGCAGCTTGAAGAGCTTACTGAGATCGCTCCTCAAACAAACGAGTGGGCTGAGATCAAATCTGATCACGCGCGTTTAGCCAATGCGGCAAAAATTATTCAGGGAAGTCAGGCAACCATTGATCTGCTCAGTGAATCAGATCACTCGATTGAATCACAACTGAATATGGCTAAACAAGAAATTGATTCTCTGGCAGAACATGACCCTGCCCTAAATCCAGTAGCAGAAAGTTTGAACGTTGCCCAAATTCAATTAGATGAAGCTCTCCATAGTCTCAATCGTTATCTACAAAAAATGGACTTGGATCCAGATCGACTAGCGGAAGTCGATGCACGTATGCAAATACTGCATACTGCCGCGCGTAAATACAAAGTAAATCCGGATGATCTAGCGCAATTGTGGATTGATACTCAAGAGAAATTAGATGCGTTGACTGCTGCGCAAAATATAGAAGTGCTACGTCAGCAATTGCATGAGCAAATCAGCAAATTCACAGAACTCGCAAATGATCTCTCACAAAAACGTCAGAAGGCCGCTCAACAGCTTAGCAAAGAAATTACTGCCGCGATGCAAACACTTGCTATGTCTGGAGGTCAATTACAAATTGCTTTACGTGAATGTGAGCCCAGCGCTAAAGGGATTGATCATGTGGAGTACCTGATTGCAGCGCATGCTGGAAGTACACCGCGCCCTTTAGCAAAAGTAGCCTCTGGTGGTGAGCTTGCCCGTATTAGCCTTGCAATTAGTGTTATTACTAGCCAGGCAAGCTTTACTCCCACGCTTATTTTTGATGAGGTTGACTCTGGAATCGGTGGTGCAGTGGCTCAGACTGTTGGTGAGTTGCTCAAAAAATTGGGGCAATCCCATCAAATATTATGCGTGACCCATCTTGCACAAGTTGCCGCTCAGGGCAATCATCACTTTAAGGTGATCAAAACTCAAACGAATGGCGTAACAAGTTCGGACGTAAGTTCTTTAGGACGTCAGGAGCGTATTGAAGAAATCGCCAGAATGCTTGGTGGGGCCACCATTACTGACACTACACGGCGTCATGCTCGCGAGCTTCTTGGTCAATCTTAGTCACCCGCTTCAGGACGCGACGGCGTACCAAATATTTTCTTCCAAAGAGCGCTGACCTGATCTCTGGCATTTGCAAAGTCAGGATATTGATGAATATCCATGCGTGTTTTGTCTGCGCCATCTAAACGTAAGCGGTGTTGCTGGGCTCTAAAGATCCGATAGGCATTAGCAATTTCTAGGGCCTCTTCAGCGGTAATCAGCTGATGATCCGCAGCGATACGAAGTAATGCAATATTGCCTAAATTACCCAATAAGGCAGGAAATTGTCGCGCGTACGCCAAGACGAAAAATTGCACCATGAACTCAATATCAACCATTCCTCCGGGATCATGCTTTAAGTCAAATTCTGACGAATGATTTAGATGACCCGCGTGAACCTTGTGCCGCATATCAATAATTTCATGCTGGAGTTCATTCATTTTCCGTTCCTGCGATAGCACCTCATTACGGATCTCCTCAAAACGCTTGCCCACAGTGGGATTTCCTGCTGCAAAGCGCGCTCGCGAGATTGCCTGATGCTCCCAAACCCATGCCGCATTGTCTCCTTCGCGCAATTGATACCGTCTAAATGAGTCTAGGCTGGTAACCAAAAATCCAGCCGCCCCATTTGGTCTCAGACGTGTATCGATCTCAAACAAAGTACCGGCTGGCGTTAAGGTGGTTAACCAATTGATCATCCGCTTTCCCAGAATGGAAAAAACCTCCTGAGCAGATTGATCGTTGATCGGCGCATCGTACAAAAAGACCAGGTCAAGATCTGATGCATACCCTAATTCCTTACCGCCCAATTTTCCATAAGCAATCACTGCAAATTGCGGTAATTGTTGGGCATCCATTGAAAACTTTTGGGCAACTGCTGGCCAAACCCGCTCATAGGTAACCTGCAAAATCAGATCGGCTAAGGCAGATAGTCGATCGCTCACGCGCTCTACGCTTAAGCCTTCTTGAGCCCCAATACCTAAATCTGCTAATAGAATCAAGAAGGTCTCGGTGTGATGCGTGATGCGCAAAATATCCATCGCATGATCCGGACTAGCATGATCAGCAAGCGCATCATCTAAGCGGAGATCTAAATCAATCTTTACTTTTTTCCAATAGCTATCTGGATCATGAATTAACTCTGACTGGGCACTGGCGGATAAAAGGTCATCTAATAAATGTGGGTGTCTAGCAAGATACTGGGCTGCCCATTTAGAGGAGTTCAGTAGTACAAGTACCTTTTGTAACGCATTGGAATACTCTGCCAAGATTGATAAGTAAGCGCCACGCCTGGAGATTGCCTCAAGTAAATCAAAAAAACGTAATAAGGTTTGATCTGTATCGTCTGCATGAGAGCTGGCGATATCTGCAGCTGCTTTTTTTAGTAAGCTCCGAATCACCAGCTGACTTTTTTCTGGGAGAGCCTTGACACGAGAGCTATCTAGCCAACTTTGCCAACGCTCATGCACTCTGGGGAATAAAGTCGGATCGGGTTGCCAGTCTAGAGCATTGATATCAAGCTGTAAACGACTGTCAGCATCCAAAGAGAATGCTTTTTCGAAATACCGCGCCACCCGATTTTGATGACCATTTAGCTCCTGAATAAACTCATCTAAAGTAGTCACTTCAGCAGGACCGGCCATAGCCTTAGCTAGTTGCAAACGGGCCTCATCACTCTCTGGAAAATAATGAGTTTGCTGATCTTCCCAAATTTGTATGCGATGCTCTAAGCGCCGTAAGAATACATAAGCAACTTTTAGATCCTGAACTTCTTCAGGACTCATCCATAGATTAGCCTGGAGTAAATCAAGCACTTCTAAGGTTGGGCGAATTCGCAAACGTGGATCCGTGCCCCCGCGCATAAGTTGAAACATTTGTGCCAAGAATTCAATTTCACGTATTCCCCCTCGACCTAACTTAATATCGTGCGATCGACCGCTCCGGTTACTGCTGCGCTTTTCTGCCTCACGCTGAATCTGTGCGTGTAGCTCGCGAATCGCTGCAATTACCCCGTAGTCCAAATGACGACGATAGACAAAGGGCCGAATAATTTGCTCTAACCCTTTTTCACAACGCACATGATCAGGATGATCACTTAATGGATAAATCATGCGGCCTTTGATCCAAGCGTATCGCTCCCACTCGCGGCCTTGAACAAAGAGATATTCCTCAAGCATTTCTAAACTACAAACTAATGGCCCTGAATCTCCATTGGGTCTTAATCGCATATCAACCCGAAAGACGAATCCATTTTCATCATGCTCGGCAATGATTTTGATCAGGCGCCGCCCAAGTTTTGTGAACCACTCGTGGTTTGAGATCGAGCTTGAGCCTCCTTGAGTGTCACCCTCCTCTTCATATAAAAAAATTAGGTCAATATCGGAAGAAAGATTGAGCTCCTTGCCGCCTAGCTTTCCCATACCCACAATCATGAGCGGTAACTCGTAATCTGCCGATCGAGCCGATGGCAAACCAAATCGGCCTTTAAGATCTTTACGAATAAAAGCGGCCGTGTATGCCAAACTTTGCTGGGCAAAATAACTGAGGGCATGGGTGACCTCATCCAGTGCGGCCAAACTATTGAGATCTCGATAGGCAATCCAGAGCATTAAACGCTGGCGGGCCAGACGCAACTCACCCATTAAAACAGTCTCCTCAAGACTTTCTTGGCTCAGGGATTGCCGCAAGGATAAAAGTAAACTATCGATCTGTTTGGGCTCAATCGGGGTACGAAGTCTCTCCGCAAGCCACCCCCGCCATTGGGGCTGTGCACTTAACCACCGACTCGCAAATAAGGAGTGTTTTTCTAGGAAATGTAGAGCAGTTTGAGGATCGACCATATCTAATCTTAATCTTTACCAACCCATTTGAATTCGGGTATCGGATAATAGGGCTTGATGACTGGACAAAAGTACCCACTTCGCCTAAAAGACCTTCTCAGGTTAAGGCCCAATGAAAGCTCTTGGGCCCGATGGTCTCGGCGGCTCTTAATCCTTGGCCTAATCATTTTCAGCCTGGGTGTTATTGGTCATCTGCTGATTCGTTTTGTTGTTTGGCCTCAGATAGAAATCTCAAAGCCTGTTGTTGAAAAATTACTCTCAGAGCGAATTGGAGTATCCGTCAAGATTGACCATTTGAATGTCTATTGGGAGGGGATTAGACCTGTCTTTGACATGACCGGTCTCGAGTTCACCCCCAGGCCAAATCAACCCATTGCACTCATTCCAGATAGACCCGTGCTCAAAGTTCGGGAGATACGCGGAGAATTAAGCTGGTCATCTCTTTACTACCTAAAGCCGCATTTCAACAAATTAGAGGCGAGTGATGTAATGATTCAAGTGACGCGCGATAAACAAGAGCGCCTGTTTGTTGCAGGTATTTTGGCTGGTACTGGAGCAGACGATCTAGATACACAAAACTGGCTGCTGTCACAAAATGATCTTGAATTAAGCAATGTGACCCTTTTATGGAAAGATTTTTCTAAATCTAAAGCGGATGTAGCAGACCTTCGTCTTGAAACCCTAACCCTACAAAGCGGCATTCGGGCACACGAACTCAAACTGGACCTCTTCACTCCATGGCACCAAGGAAAGCTCAGTCTTGCGGGAAAATTTATACATCGTATCGGTGGTCAAGCCGGAAATTGGCGTGATTGGATTGGTGATTTTGAATGGAATGTCCAGTCCCTCGATATTGGCCAACTAAGCCGTGATTTTGAAATCCCATTTAAACAACTCAGTGGGGTCTTACACTCCTCAGGAACCCTCTCTATTTCTAAAGGCCTACCCAATGGTGGTCAGTTTTCACTCTCGATCGATCGACCCATATTCCAACAATCCAAAAGTAATCAAGCAATTGAGTTTGCTCAACTCGAGCTGGATGCCAAGCAATTTAGCTCAGGTAAGTTTATTTCTTTAGGCATTCAACGATTTACGTGGCGAGAAAAGAATCGCGGTGCTAGTACCACTGCTGAAAGCCTGGCCCCAATGACCTTTGGTTGGCAAACTCCCAAGAAAAACGAGGAAATCGAAAAGTTCTCCTTTTCTTCCTCTAAGATTAGTCTACAAAACTTAAGTCTTTTTGCCTTAAATCTGCCCCTACCAAGTAGGCTTCGTCAAGTTATTGAGCGAAGCGATCCACGGGGTGAGCTCAATGACGTCTCCATTACGTGGTCGGAGAACAAAGCGAGGATTCCTGTTGTTGGCGGTCTATTTGGTACTCAAGGTCCTAAATTTGAGATCTCTGGCACCCTCAACAGCATCTCGCTTAAGCGCTTTAAGAATATGGTTCCTGGAATTACTAATCTCAGTGGAAAAATTATTTCCAATCAAGAACAGGGCAACATCGATCTGCACTCAAACAATCTGCAGTTGGTCACGGATAGTTTCTTGGCTGATCCAACCATGAACTTTGACACTGCTAAAGGGAAAATAAAGTGGTCTCTAAAAAATAAACAGTGGCTAATTGGGCTTGATAACCTGACAGTTTCTAATAAAGAACTGGCTCTCAGTGCAAAAGGCAGCTACCTTATTGGTAGCGATAAAAATCCTGACAGTATCGACCTTGCCATTCAATTTGATCGCGCTGAAATCGGGACGATTTATCGTTACCTTCCTTCTGAAATGTCTAAGGATGCGCAAAACTATATTGAAAAGGCGCTGGTTGCAGGTCAAATCCGAAATGGCAGCCTCAAGATCAAGGGGGATCCCAATAAAGCTCCATTCGAAACTCCTAATTCAGGAGAGTTAAGCTTAACTCTACCAATATCGAAAACTGTCTTTCGCCCCGCTCCTTTATTCCCAAAAAATAAAGGTTCATGGCCAGAATTTACTGATCTTGATGGTCAAATCACCATGCAGCAAGCAAAGTTGGCCGTAAACATCCAAAATGCGCGCTATCAAGGATTGCAAGTACAAAACCTGAATGCAGAAATAGGCAATATTGCAAATAAGCAAGCCGCTGTTCAGTTAAAGGGTGTCATTCTAGGCCCCATCAATGAAATGATGGACTATCTCAGGCCAACTCCAGTCCTTTTACAAAGACCCTTAATTGCCAATCAATTGAAGTTGTCGGGACCCGG
>DBCI01000023.1:26870-42967 GCA_002292975.1 Polynucleobacter sp. UBA962
CTAAGTAACAACACAGTGCAGTGGTCTGATTTAGCTCCCTTTAATCAAGTACAAGGAACCATTCGGTTAACAGAGGAACTGCCTCAATTTGAGCAAATCAGCGCAGAGTTTTTTGGAGGAACCGTCAGCCTAAAACAAAATGTGGGATCTCAAAATAAAAAAGGTTTGTATGACCTCAGTGGCAAAGTTAATCTTACTCGTCTCAAAGATCACTTCTCAGGTAAAGTAGGTGACGAAACACGCCAATTGTTAAATGCCCTAAAAGGTAATGTCGGTTTTAAAGGAAATTTAGCACTAAGTAATAATCTGACGGATCTAAATTTAGATCTTGATCTGAACGCATTAGGGTCTAACTTACCCCAGCCACTCGATAAGAAAATAGGCAGTAATCTCACGGGGCAATTTAAATACCAATCGGCTCTAAATGACAGTACCTTAAATCGAAGCTCCCAATGGACGGCTCAGATTGGAAAAAATATTAGTCTGCAGGGCAGACTGAATGCGCAAGGAATCATGAGTCAAGGAATCGGCATCGATGCCAGCCCGGTGATGCCTGACTCTGGTATCGGAATTAATCTGCAAGTGAATGATCTCAATGTGGATGACTGGCATAGCTTGCTTTACCCAAAAATTGTAAATAGTAAAACTTCTCCACAAAAACTAATTCCGGAAATTCCAAAGGGGGAGACGAATGCCAATGGCTTAAATACATTTAATGCTCAAGTCCGAAATGCCGTTGCACTCAATCGACAATGGCCTAATCTCACTCTAAATGCGAAATTAGTAAATGGTATTTGGCAGATTCAGGCTAAATCCCCCCGCCTCGAGGGGCAAGTTCAATACATAGATCGTCCAGGTTTTGATCTGGTTAAGGGAAAATTGAGTCGATTAAATATCCCCGAATCGAGCTCCCAACTAATCGGCGCAGGTGGTAAGTCAGCGACTCAAGCAACTCCCAAAACAGTTCCTCTGAACTCTATTCCTGAGCTTGACCTTGTGATTGATCAGCTATCTATTAATCAATATAAGCCTGGGGCAGTTGTCATTAAGACGCTCAACACACCCAACAAGATCTCCATTCAAAATTTAGTCATCACGAATGCCGAGGCTATAACCAAGGGCTCTGGTGAATGGTCTGTTGATGCTCAGGGGAGCAATGAAGCTATTTGGCTGGATCTTAAGGCGGAGATTAAGGATCTTGGTAGGGTAATCGCACACTGGGGAAGTCCAAAGGCCGTAGAGGGCGGCAAGGGAATCGTTACTGCAAAACTGGATTGGAGTGGTCCCCCGTATGACCCTGACCTAGATACTCTAGGTGGCAAGATTACGATTGCCCTCGAAAATGGACGACTACTCCAAGTCGATTCCGGAATAGCGAAAGTGATTGGTGTATTTAGCCTACAAAGCCTACTTAAATTTGCAAGCTTTGATATTCAAGGAAGTCTTGGCAATGTCATTACTACGGGCACAAGCTTTAATAAGCTTTCTGGAGACTTTGTGATTCGAAATGGGGTAGCAAGAACCCAAAACTTTGGAATGCAGCTGAACCAGGCACGGGTTGCAACTAGCGGTTTAGTCAATGTTCCAAAGCAAACTCAAGATCTGCGAATTACGATTTTTCCAACGATTGATGCTACCGCAGGTGCATTGGCACTGTTTACTGTAAACCCGATTATTGGGGCAAGCGCTTTAATCGGTCAATACTTAATGAGCAATCAACTGAATCGAACACTACAAACTGATTATCTTGTCCAAGGAAGTTGGGATAAGCCAGATGTCATTCCACTCGATCAAAACGGACAACCTTTGGATCCAAAAATCATTGAGACCATTCGCTCCCGTAATCTTTTACGTGAACAAAAAATGCCAAGCTCTCCTTCCTCCCCCAGCACCCCCAGCCGTCCTCCAAGCGCTGCACCTCAGAACTAAGGCATTTGTCATTCAGTATTAGTATTGAGCTATATGCCTCCATCTCTGACTGTTGCTGCGATTCAAATGATCTCGTCTGCCTCTTTGGCGGAAAATCTTGGGGTTGCGACGCGCCTTATTAGCGAGGCCGCTGATGCGGGCGCTAAGGTGATTGCGCTGCCCGAGTATTTTTGTCTTATGGGACTCAAAGATACGGACAAAGTTGCCATACGAGAAGCCTATGGGAACGGTCCTATACAAACGGCAATGCAGGAACTTGCCCAGCAACATCAGGTACATCTAATCGCAGGGACAATTCCCCTTGAAGCCAGCGATCGACAAAAAGTTCTTAATACGACCCTTGTCTTTAATCCACAGGGCCTTTGCATCGCACGCTATGACAAGATGCATTTGTTTGGGTTTCAGACTGAAAAAGAGCGCTATCAAGAATCAGAAACTATTGAGGCTGGTAATCAAATTAGTACAGTACGGATCCCCGATCAAGGTAACAACTGGGTTTTTGGCTTAAGCATTTGCTACGATCTACGCTTTCCAGAACTTTACCGCCAGCATGAACCGGTAGACTGCCAAGTCATACCCGCAGCATTTACCCATACAACCGGCAAAGACCACTGGGAGATTCTGTTGCGGGCCCGTGCTATTGAAAATCAATGTTATTTCTTAGCATCGGCTCAGGGGGGTATGCACCAAAACCAACGGCAAACTTGGGGGCAATCAATGCTCATTGATCCCTGGGGCCAAATCATGCAAGAACTTGCTACCGGCGAAGGCTTTGTGATTGGTCAAATCCACCAAGAAACCCTTGAGGGGGTTCGCTCTAAACTTCCTGCTCTAAAACATCGTAAGCTATCGTCATGAACATCTCCGATCTCCCACTGCATCATCTATCTACAACCCTCAAGGATCATCAAGCCTTCGATCTAGCTAATTCCTTTTTACTAAAACCAAATGGACTTAGCGTTTCTGACCTAGATCGTCTATTTGGTGTGATGCATGCCCATCGCTTGGATGACGCCGATATTTACTTTCAACATACCCGTAGCGAGCAGTGGAGTCTAGAAGAAGGCATTGTGAAGTCGGGCAGCTTCAATATTGATCAAGGGGTGGGAGTGCGTGCTATCTCAGGAGATAAAACAGCCTTTGCCCACTCGGATGTTATTAGCCCAGAAGCCTTGTTAAAAGCTGCTCATGCCACTCGTGTCATTGGACCAAAAGGCGGGAAGATAAAACTACCAAGCTTGATGAAAACACAAAGTCATTTAAGTACCTCCTTATATTCTCACCTCAACCCACTAGACTCCTTAAGCCCCCCAGAAAAAATTGCACTCTTGGAGCAAATTGAGCATCGCGCTAGAGCGCGTGATCCACGCATCATTCAAGTGATGGCAAGTCTTGCGGGGGAATTTGATGTTGTTTTGGTAGCGCGGGCTAACGGATTAATGGCAGCTGATATTCGTCCACTAGTCCGCGTATCTGTGCACGTGATTGCTGAACAAAATGGCCGCCGTGAATCGGGCTCTGCTGGTGGTGGCGCCCGAACCGACTATGGTTTCTTTAATGCCGAACGCATTCATCAATGGGTGGATGAAGCAGTCGATAACGCCCTACTCAACCTTGATTCTCGACCTGCACCAGCTGGACCAATGACTGTGGTCATGGGTCCAGGTTGGCCAGGGGTTCTATTACACGAAGCAATTGGTCATGGCCTTGAAGGGGACTTCAATCGTAAGGGCTCATCCGCCTTCTCAGGGCGCATCGGTGAGCGTGTTGCCGCAAAGGGAGTAACGGTTGTTGATGATGGCACCTTAAGCGGTCGCCGTGGGTCACTCAATATCGATGATGAAGGGACGCCCACACAATGCACCACCCTAATTGAAGATGGAGTATTGAAGGGCTACATTCAAGATAGTTTAAATGCGCGTCTTATGAAAATGCCCTTAACAGGTAATGGCCGACGCGAAAGTTTTGCCTCCCTCCCACTTCCCCGCATGACCAATACGTATATGCTGGCAGGCCAATACGATCCCCAAGAAATCGTAGCGAGTATTGATCGCGGTCTATATGCGGTCAACTTTGGCGGTGGCCAAGTAGACATTACAAGCGGTAAATTTGTGTTCTCCGCCTCAGTGGCCTATTGGGTTGAAAACGGCAAGATTCAGTATCCGGTCAAAGGCGCAACGATTATTGGCAACGGCCCCGAATCCCTCAAACAGGTCAGCATGATTGGTAATGATTTACGTTTGGATAGCGGGGTCGGCGTCTGTGGAAAAGAGGGTCAGAGCGTGCCCGTGGGCGTTGGTCAACCTACCTTACGAATTGATCAAATGACGGTGGGTGGTACCGCTTAAAAGGCAGTCTTTGTAATCAGGCTTTAGAATATAAGCCATGAGTACTAAACCCCAAAACCCCCAAGAAAGCTGGTACGCGAGTATCGATAAGACCTCTGCGACCGACGATCAACGCGTTAACAACATTACTGTGCTCCCGCCTCCGGAGCATTTAATCCGGTTTTTTCCTATTTCAGGAACCCCTACTGAAAAATTAATTGGCCGCACCCGCGAGAAAATCCGCAATTTGATCCATGGCAAAGATGATCGTTTATTAGTCATCATTGGTCCTTGCTCTATTCATGATCCCTCTGCTGCCGTTGAGTATTGTCAACGTCTTTTGAAAGAACGTAGCCGACTTAGTGCTGACCTTGAAATCGTGATGCGCGTCTATTTTGAAAAACCACGCACTACGGTTGGCTGGAAGGGTTTAATTAATGATCCTTACCTAGATGAAAGTTTTAAGATCGAAGAAGGCCTACGAATTGCGCGCCAGGTCTTGATGGAAATTAATCGCCTTGGAATGCCTGCAGGAAGTGAGTTCCTTGATGTCATCTCCCCCCAATATATTGCCGATCTAATCTCGTGGGGCGCAATTGGTGCGCGCACGACAGAAAGTCAGGTGCACCGTGAGCTAAGCTCCGGATTGTCTGCGCCGATTGGCTTTAAAAATGGCACCGATGGCAACATCAAGATCGCGACTGATGCCATTCAAGCGGCACATCGACCCCATCATTTCCTTTCAGTTCATAAGAACGGGCAGGTCGCCATTGTGGAAACCAAAGGCAATAAGGACTGTCATGTAATTTTACGAGGCGGTAAGGAGCCAAACTATGAAGCGAAATATGTACAGGCCGCCTGCGCTGAACTTGAGGCTGCAAAGCTTCCAGCTCGATTGATGATTGATCTATCGCATGCAAACTCAAGCAAGCAACATCAACGACAAATTGATGTAGCCGATGATATTGCCAAACAAATTGAGGGTGGCTCAAACTATATTTTTGGTGTGATGATCGAAAGTCATCTTCATGCAGGTGCGCAAAAATTTACTCCCGGTAAAGATGACCCAAAAAATTTAGAGTATGGCAAGAGCATTACAGACGCTTGCATTAATTGGGATGACTCTGTACAAGTTCTCGAGCGATTAGCAGGCGCTGTTCGGAAACGTCGACGCACTTAATCTCACCAACACGATGCGGACTCAGGTCCGCTTTTTTCTTTTACTAGGACTCGTCGACTTTGTTTTGGTTTTTCCACAAAACATCTTGCCCCCCAGCAGCGCGATTAAGTACGCGAGCTAGAACAAAAAGTAGATCAGATAATCGGTTGACATACTGGCGCGGAGAATCATGAATGGGGTCTGCCCACCCAAGCTTCACAATCGAGCGTTCAGCACGACGGCATACTGTTCGACAAATGTGTGCTTGAGCTGCAGCGCGTGTGCCACCTGGCAGGATAAATTCTTTCAGTGGTGGCAAATTAGCGTTGTAATGGTTTAACCAAACATCCAGCTGCTCCACCTGTTCGATCTTAAGTAAGGTGTAGTTGGGGATACAAAGTTCTCCCCCCAAATCAAATAAATCGTGTTGGACCCGCAGTAAAAGTTTACTAAGATCGCTCGCAACCGACTCCGGAAACTCTTCAGTCATTAACACCCCAATTTGAGAGTTCAGCTCGTCGACATCGCCCATGGCGCAGATGCGTAAATGATCCTTTTCAACCCGGCTACCATCTCCTAACCCGGTCATTCCGGCATCGCCGGTCCGCGTTGCTATTTTTGAAAGTCTATTTCCCATGCACCGATTATAGGTAAGTGGCTAAAATGGGCATATGAATGCTCCCTACGCTCCCCCTGAAATCCTAGCAATTCAAGCAAAACAGGCACTTTTGGTGTCAGCACTCAGGCCAATCTTGACCGAAGATGCCCTTCTTTGGCAACCAGAAGACACTATCCCCTATGAATGTGATGGTTTAGCGGCCTACCGAAAAATGCCTTTAGCGGTAGCTCTTCCAGAAAATGAAGATCAAGTTGTACGTATTCTGAAGGCCTGCCATCGCTTACAAATTCCGATTGTTCCCAGAGGTGCGGGAACGGGTTTATCGGGTGGTGCGATGCCCATCGAGCAAGGTCTTGTCTTATCCTTAGCTAAACTAAAAAAGATTGTGAAGATTGACCCGTTCACACGCACTGCCGTGGTGCAACCCGGTGTGCGAAATTTAGCAATTTCAGAGGCAGTTGCTAAGCATGGTTTGTACTACGCACCAGACCCGTCTTCCCAAATTGCTTGCTCCATTGGAGGGAACGTTAATGAAAACTCCGGCGGGGTACATTGTCTGAAGTATGGGCTTACGCTTCACAATGTATTACGAGTTCGTACGGTACTAATGAATGGTGACATTGTTGAATTTGGTGGCATGGCACCTGATGCACCCGGACTCGATCTGCTCGCAGTGCTCATTGGTAGCGAGGGAATGCTGGGGATTGTGACCGAGATTACTGTAAAGCTGGTGCCCAAGCCTAAACTTGCTCGGGTCATTATGGCGAGTTTTGACGATATCGAAAAGGGTGGTAACGCTGTCGCCGCCATTATTGCTGCAGGCATCATTCCCGCTGGACTTGAAATGATGGATCGAGCTACTACTCGAGCCGTTGAAGACTTTGTGCATGCAGGATATGACCTCGATGCGGAAGCGATCCTGCTGTGCGAATCAGATGGTACCCCCGAAGAGGTGGAGGAAGAAATTGCGCGCATGAACGCTGTCCTAGAATACCAAGGAGCAAGCCGTATTCAGGTCTCTCAAAGTGAGGCTGAACGCCTACGTTTTTGGAGTGGTCGCAAGAATGCCTTCCCCGCAGCCGGTCGCATTGCAGCAGACTATTACTGCATGGACGGTACGATTCCGAGGCGCCATATTGCAACCCTCCTACGTCGCATTAAGGGCATGGAGGAAAAATATCGCCTAGGCTGTCTAAATGTATTTCATGCGGGTGACGGTAATATGCATCCCCTGATTCTGTTTAATGGCGCCGATCCCGATGAATGGCATCGCGCTGAAGAATTTGGTACTGAGATTCTAGAGACTTGTATTGAGTTGGGTGGCACGATCACCGGAGAGCACGGTGTCGGTATTGAAAAAATTAATTCCATGTGTGTGCAATTTAGTGATCAAGAGCGCGAACTCTTTTGGGGTGTTAAAGCCGCCTTTGATCCGGATCGCTTACTAAATCCTGACAAAGCAATTCCAACCCTTAATCGCTGTGCTGAGTACGGCAAAATGCGGATTAGCGGTGGTGTTTTGCCTCATCCCGAGTTAGAGCGCTTCTAAGTATGCGTGAAGCAACTCTCTCGCAGTTTCGGGAACAAATTATCGAGGCAGGCAAACAAAATACAGCCTTATCGATTGAGGGCGGTGCCAGCAAGGATTGGTTTGGCAATGCAACATCACCCCATACCTTAAGTACTAAATCGTATCAAGGGATCTTGGATTATCAGGCCGAAGAATTGGTCATTACGGCATGTGCAGGCACACCAATTGCTGAGATTGAGGATGCGCTTACCCAAAAAAATCAGATGCTTCCCTTTGAACCACCTCACTTCGGAAAGCAAGCTACTTTTGGCGGAGTAATTGCTGCAGGACTTGCGGGCCCAGCACGTATTAGTACTGGCAACCTACGAGATTTTGTCTTGGGAACACGTCTCATGGATGGTCGCGGTGAGGATCTTTCCTTTGGCGGTAAGGTGATGAAAAACGTTGCTGGCTATGATGTTTCAAGGCTCATTCCGGGCTCGCTCGGTACGCTTGCACTTCTGCTTGAGGCATCGGTCAAAGTCTTGCCCAAACCGGCTGCTACAGCAAGCTTGCGTTGTGTGATCTCTCAGGATCGTGCCTTACGGGTTTTAAATGAATGGGCTGGTCAACCCTTACCGCTAAATGCCAGTGTCTGGATTGGTAATGCGAGTGATGAAGGCACGCTCACGGTACGCTTAGCAGGCGCTAATGCAGCAGTGAACACAGCAAATCAAATGATGTGTACGGAACTAAATGCCACATTATTGGATCCCGCGGATGCAGAGTCTTTCTGGAAACAATTGCGTGAGCAAACCCTTGCTTGGTTCAAGGAGCTCACTCCGGGTCATGCGCTTTGGCGATTATCACTCCCAGCGGATTGCCAAACTATACCCATGCCACCTGGTTTTAATCCCGTCGGTATCTTGGAGTGGCACGGCCAACAACGTTGGCTTCAAGGACCAGCCAATCAAAATACAGCAAGTACCCTTATGGCTCTTGCCCAAAAACATGGTGGGCATGCCAGCTGTTTTAGAAATAATAGTTCTGAGCAGTTTGAACGCTTCACCAACTTGCAATCAAACCCCTTGACTGCTGGTCTAGAGCTAGTACAAAAGCGCTTACGTCACTCCTTTGATCCCTTCGGTGTGTTTACAACAGGTCGTCTACCGTAATTATGGAAACTAAATTAGCACCGCAATTTGTTAATACTGCAGACGGCATTGAAGCAAAACGTATTTTAGGAAAATGCGTTCATTGTGGATTTTGTACAGCAACCTGCCCAACCTATCAATTATTAGGTGATGAGTTAGATGGACCGCGTGGTCGCATTTATCTCATTAAGCAAATTGCTGAGGGCCAGTTACCGACCGAGAAGACTCGTGGGCACTTAGATCGTTGCCTCACTTGCCGCAATTGTGAAAGCACCTGCCCCAGCGGAGTCGAATACGGCAAGCTTGTTGATATCGGACGGAAATGGGCTGAAGAAAAAACTGCGCCGCGTCCTAGTGCGGAGCGGATTACACGGTGGCTACTTAAAGAGGGTTTAACAAGTCCAACCCTCTTTAATACAGCCATGACGATGGGGCGACTAATGCGTCCACTGATGCCAGAGACTTTGAAACGAAAGGTTCCGCAAGGTCTACCTGCTGGCGAGCGTCCTCAAAGACACCATACGCGTAAGATGTTGATTCTTGAGGGCTGTGTTCAGCCCGGTATGCTGCCTAATATTAATAATGCGACGATACGTGTTTTTGATGCCTTACGTATTGAGCTTATCAGCAGCAATAAAGCGGGTTGCTGTGGGGCACTGCGCTATCACCTTAACGATCAAAATGGTGGTCTTGCCGATGCTAAACGTAATATTGATGCTTGGTGGCCATCCATTGAAAATGGCAAAGACTCTGTCGAGGCCATTGTGATGAATGCCTCGGGCTGCGGGGTGATGGTCAAGGACTATGGGCATCTATTACACGATGATCCACTCTATGCCAGTAAGGCAAAGCGTGTTTCTGAACTTTGTAAAGATTTATCGGAAATCATGCCGCAATTTCAGGAGCAACTGGTTCAAAAAATTGGACGGGATAAAAAAGCGGGGGTTGTTTATCACCCGCCTTGTACCTTACAGCATGGCCAACAAATTAGAGGTAAGGTTGAAGGACTTCTGGAAAGTTTAGGTATTGGTGTAAACCTATGCGCTGATAGTCATTTATGTTGTGGCTCAGCAGGTACTTACTCCGTATTACAACCAATACTCTCTGAACAATTACGCCAGCAAAAGATCCAAAATCTTGAAACGGCCTGCGCGAGCTCAGGTGCGAAGACGGTGGTCTCCGGTAATGTGGGCTGTATTAGCCATCTTCACCAAGATCATCTACCAGTGCGCCACTGGGTTGAGATCATCGATCAACTTTTGCATAAACCATAATGGGCCGCATTACTAATCAACTCATGGCCTTGCAGCATCGTGTGGATGCTGCTGCGGAAGAGTATGGTCGTGATCCAGAAACGATTCAGATTATTGCGGTGAGTAAAACGTTCCCAAGCGCTGCGATTGAAGAGGCGATGCATGCCGGGCAAACCGCTTTTGGTGAAAACTACGTTCAAGAGGCCGTGGAAAAAATTAAGCAACTTGATAAATTGCGACCTTGGCTCGAATGGCACTTCATTGGGCCACTGCAAAGCAATAAAACTGCTGATATTGCAGAACACTTTGATTGGATGCACACACTGGATCGCCTTAAGATTGCAGAACGTCTTTCGATACAGCGTGAGCCACATGCTCGTCTTGGCCCACTTCAGGTCTGTGTGCAAGTGAACATTAGTGACGAAGAGAGTAAGTCGGGAGTAAATCCCTCTGAAGTGCTTACTTTGTGCGAACAAATTGCTCCCCTACGTGGTCTTACCCTGCGTGGCTTAATGGCTATCCCAGCACCTTCTACAAATCTAGATGAGCAGCGTAAATCCTTTGCAGCAGTTCGTGAGCTATTTGAGTCCATTCGGATGCAAAAAGAAATGAGTGCGGGTTTTCATAATTTTGATACCCTCTCGATGGGCATGTCAGACGATTTAGAAGCGGCCATTGCAGAAGGCGCCACCATGGTGCGGGTGGGAAGTGCTATTTTTGGACAACGTCCACCAAGCGCTAAGATAGAGGCATGACTAGATCGAATTCGATGAATACTCTTTTTATTGGGGGTGGCAATATGGGCCGCGCCCTCATTGGCGGCCTTCTAAAAAAAGGGTTTGATCCAAAGTCTATTTCCACCGTTGAAACCGACCCTCAAATTGCAGCACATCTTGTGCATGACTTCTCCATTGATGTTTTATCGACTCTAGTAAATGCGCAAGAGCAATTAAATGCGGCACAGGTTGTCATCATTGCAGTAAAGCCACAAGACTTTAAGTCTATTGCTCTTGAGTTATCTCACCTCATCAAAAATTGCCCAGGTGAGCGCCCTCTTATTCTTAGTATTGCCGCAGGGATACCGACTGCAAGTATGGCCCACTGGTTGCACTATGAGTGCTGCGTTCGTGCAATGCCCAATACGCCTGCCCTGATTAATCAGGGTATGACTGGCTTATTTGCGCCTGCAACTGTGAGTGAAGTGCAACGCAAGCATGCTGAAACTATTTGTTCATCCGTTGGTCAAACGGTGTGGATTGATGATGAGTCTTTGATGGATGCAGTTACTGCACTCTCAGGCAGCGGGCCTGCTTATGTATTTGCATTCTTAGAGGCCCTGCAGTCTGGTGGTGAACGTATGGGGCTACCTGCTGACACAGCTCGGCAATTAGCCTACCAAACTGTTGTAGGCGCGGCTGCCCTAGCGATGCAGTCTAGCGAGACTCCATCAGCTTTGCGACAGAAAGTAACTTCCAAGGGGGGCACCACGGCAGCAGCCCTAGGAGTCTTAGAGCAAAAACAGTGGCAAGGTATTTTGGAAGAAGCTCTAGCTGCAGCCAAAGAGCGTGGCGTTCAAATGGCCAAAGAACTAGGTAGCACTTAAACAATTGCTTACTTCAATAGCAAGCCCAACAAAATTCCTATAAATAAACTGGCTCCCAGCCAATTATTGTGTAAGAAAGCCTTAAAGCAGGCATCGCGCTTGCGCGTCGTTATTAAGCGTAGCTCATAAATTGCACACCCCAGAGCAGCGATCCAGCCCAGATAGAACCATTTGCTGAGCTGGGCTAACTCAGCGATCCAGATTTGAGACGCAAACAATACGCCATAACAAATTGAGACTGCAGTGACATCAAATCGACCAAATGTAATAGCGGAAGTCTTTAAACCTAAACGAATATCGTCATCTCGGTCAACCATGGCATAAGCCGTGTCATAGGCAATTACCCAAAACACATTACCGATGAATAAAATCCAAGCTTCGATGGGGATCCCATTTTGAATGGCTGCAAATGCCATCGGTATCCCAAAACCAAAGGCAACACCCAGTACCGCTTGCGGCATTGAAAAGAAGCGTTTCGTAAATGGGTATATGCCAGCAATCACCACAGCAAAAACGGATAACTGTTTTGTGAGTGTGTTTAAGGGCTGTAACAACAAAAAAGCTATCAGTGCAAGGCCCACCGCAATAGATATAGCTTCTTTTTTACTGATCTTGCCACTGGTTAGAGGACGTTCTTTCGTTCGTAGCACGTGCTTATCAAAGTCTCGATCTGCATAATCATTGATTGCGCATCCAGCACTCCGCATCAGCACGGTGCCCAAACAAAAGATAAGTAACACTGAAAGAGTGGGCCACCCATCGCTAGCCAGGAATAGGCCCCAAAGCGTAGGCCATAGCAATAACAAAATACCGATGGGCTTATCTAAGCGCACCAGCGCAATGTAGGACTGCAAACGCTTAGGGATCAGAGCAACCTCGCTCCAGGTAAATCACAAGCCCGAATCGTACGCACTAAAGCTTTCATGGCTTCTATTCGGGGGTAGCCCTTACGCCACACTAGACTCACGCGTCGAGTAGGCTCGGGATCATTAAAAGGGATATAAATAATTAAGCCATCGCGATCATTTGGATTGATTACTGAGGTACGCGGCAAAACAGTAATGCCAATTCCACCGGCTACCATTTGACGAATAGTTTCTAAGGAAGAGCCCTCAAAACTACGATGCTCCCCTAAAGTAAGGCCGGAACCAAAACGGTTTAACTCGGGGCAAACTCCCAAGACGTGATCTCTAAAACAATGACCGGCTCCCAGCAATAAGGTATTTTGCTCTTTAAGTTCCTTTTGACCAATTGTTTGCCGGTCTGACCATTCATGACCCTTTGGAATAGCAACCAAAAACGGCTCTTCGTAGAGATCCAAAAAATCCAATCCAGCACTCGGAAATGGATCGGCCAAGATTGCACAATCCAGCTCACCTTGGCGTAGCATTTCGATTAAACGAACCGTAAAGTTCTCTTCTAAAAATAAGGGGGCTTTGGGCAAAGTATCACGCGCAACGCGAACTAAGCTTGGCAATAAGTAAGGGGCAACGGTATAGATGGCTCCTAAACGCAAGGGCCCAGATAGTGGGTCTTGTCCGTGCTTTGCTAAATGTTTAAGTGCGTTTGCCTCTTCCAGTACGCGTTGGGCTTGCTGAATAATCACTGCCCCTAGCGTGGTAAGAGCAACATCCGAGCTAGTGCGTTCAAAAATTTGGGTCTGCAGCTCTTCTTCCAACTTTTTGATGGCAACCGATAAGGTAGGCTGAGAAACGTGACAGGCCTCAGCAGCACGCCCAAAATGGCGCTCCCGCGCAACAGCCACGATATAACGAAGTTCAGTTAAGGTCATAAAATGATTATCAAGCCTTTAGAAATTCTGTGCGTGCACCGATCCAACGGCCTAAAAGAGCCTTCACTAAATCTGGGTGTTTTTTTAATAATCGGTCGGCTAGGCATTGAGCAATCTGGATTAACCATGCGTCCCGCTGCAGATCAACAAAACGCAGCATCGCATCACCGGATTGCTTAGCGCCCAAAAGCTCACCGGGACCACGTAATGCTAAGTCCCGTTCTGCAATCACAAAGCCATCGGATACCTCGCGTAGGGTCTGTAAGCGTTCTTTGGCAGCCAAGGATAAAGGCTCTGAGTACATCAAGATACAACTTGACTCCGCAGATCCCCTACCCACTCGTCCGCGTAACTGATGAATTTGGGCATAGCCAAAGCGCTCTGCATGCTCAATGACCATTAAAGCAGCATTGGGTACGTCAACCCCGACCTCAATGACTGTGGTCGAAACCAAGATCTTGGTTTTGCCAGACTTAAAGTCTGCCATGATAGCCGCCTTCTCCTCAGCCTTTAGGCGCCCATGAATCAAGCCAATCTGATAATGACTCAGAACACTGGATAGCTCTGCATGACTATCTACCGCTGTTTGAAGCTGCAGTACCTCAGACTCCTCAATCAAAGGACATACCCAATAAGCCTGTAAGCCCTTTTGTAACCACTGCTCAAGCCCGGCAATGAGCTCCTGACGTCGACCATCTTTTACGAGTTTGGTTGTGATTGGTTGGCGTCCTGGAGGAAGCTCATCAATCACAGATACATCTAGATCAGCGTAATAGGTCATTGCCAAAGTACGGGGTATTGGTGTGGCCGACATCATGAGTTGATGGCAGTAATAAGTGACTGAGCCAATTCTCTGCGAGATTTCTAGACGTTGCCGAACTCCAAAACGATGTTGCTCATCAATCACCGCCAACCCTAAGGCAGCAAAATGTACCGCATCCTGAATCAAGGCATGCGTGCCCACCACAATTTGTGCCTGACCAGACTGAATGGACTCCTGAGCTTGCTTCTTTTCCTTGGCCTTCATCCCTCCTGCCAACCAGATAACTGAGACCCCCAAAGGCTCAAACCACTCCTTAAACTTTAAGTAGTGTTGCTCAGCCAAAATTTCGGTGGGCGCCATAATGGCAACCTGATAAGAACGCTCCACCATGTGTGCAGCGGCTAAAGCAGCGACGATGGTCTTGCCACTTCCTACATCACCTTGCAATAAGCGATTCATGGGATAGCTTGCCTGCAAATCCTTACCTATCTGTGTCCATACTCTCTGTTGTGCTGTAGTTAATTCAAAGGAAAGGGCTTCGCATAATCGCGATGCAAGGGATTTTGCATCTAATGAGGGGATGACTTTTGCTAATTCATTTGACACGATCTTGGGAGGTGATGCCCGGCTTTTACGGAGCTCGTGAGCTTGTTTGAGTGATAGTTGTTGGGCAAGTAACTCTTCGAGCTGTACTCGACGCCAAGCAGGATGTGTTCGCTCCATCAAGGCATTCGTATTCGCATCAGCAGGAGGTTGATGTAAATACATTACTGCATCACGCAAACTAAATTGCATCGCTGCCTTCTCGGCAGTTTCTAAAATGACTGGAGGAATAATTTCAGCTAAAACCATTTGCATGCTTGGATGATTTAAGGCCCCCAGGACTGCCTTACGAATCATTACTTGACTGATCCCTGCTGTGACTGAATACACTGGCGTTAAGCTTTTGGGCAAGGGCGAATTAGCTGGAACTGCTCGGACTGTTGGGTGCACCATCTCCGCACCTAAATAGCCATCCCGAATCTCTCCACGAACTCGTAAGTGAACTCCAAGGGCCATTTGTTTTTGCTGACTCGGATAAAAATGAAGCCAACGTAGATTAAGTTCATCACCGTTGTCTGTAATCGTGACCAATAACTGTCGGCGGGGTCGGTATAGCACTTGACTACGAGTAACCACCCCTTGAGTTTGCACTGCGCCCTCGCCCGACTGAGCCAAGGCTTCTGCAATTGTCCAAAGCTGGGTCTCATCCTCATAGCGCATGGGGAGGTGTAAGGCTAATGCGGCAGGAGTCCCCAACCCAAACTTGGCAAGGAGGGCATGAGACCCTATCCGAGTCGGTGTTTTGCTTGATTTTGACAAGGGTTTTGTGCTCATGGTTAGAATCCCAACACCGATGGTAATACCATGCAACTATCTGACTTCAATTACGACCTTCCCGCTGAGCTCATCGCCCAGCACCCTTTAGCCGAACGCTCTGCCAGTCGGCTATTAGAGCTAGCTCAAACCGACGATGGAAAACTGCGCTGCTTAGATCGTTCATTTAACGATATTGTGCAACTAATTGGTAAGCAGGATCTTTTAGTCTTTAACGATACACGGGTCATCCCTGCGCGGCTATTTGGTCAAAAAGAAACAGGCGGGCACGTTGAGCTTTTAATTGAACGAATCACAGGTCCAAATCAGGCGCTTGCCCAGATAAGGGCATCTAAGGTCCCAAAGCCAGGGGGTCAAATCATCCTACGCTCCAGATTAAATACCGCCCAATCCAATGATGCGCCCATCACCGTTACTGTTCTGGGTCGAGCTGGTCTTGGAGGCAGTCATGATTTTTATGAAATTACCTTTTCCGAAAATGCAATGTCAGTGTTGGAGACCTATGGAGAGCTCCCCCTGCCCCCCTACATCAGTCATGCCCCTAACGAGGATGATGCCAAGCGCTATCAAACGGTCATGGCCAAAAATCCAGGGGCAGTTGCTGCGCCAAC
>DBCI01000115.1:0-1856 GCA_002292975.1 Polynucleobacter sp. UBA962
GAAAGTGATCCTCAATCGCTTGGGTAATGTTCTTACGCCCATGGTTCTTACGCTCTAGCAAACCAACGCGCCGATAGACTGCTTTGCGAGTAGGTGTACTGATCACAATGCGTTTATCTTTATCCCACTGTACATTGGCAAGCATGGGCACAATTGCATAGCCAAGACCCTGCCGTACCAACTCAATGATGGCCTCAACCGAGTTAACCACCATACTGCTCTCAATCTGTAAACGATTAGACCGAATCACTTGATCAACGAGTTCACCGGTCCAGGTTTTGGGTTCAAAGCGGATGAAGGGTAAATCGGTACGATCTTTATCCTTGGGATAAATCAGGATCATTTGTTCTTCATAAAGCGCTGTCCATTGCACGCTTTTAGGAAGAGCGTAGGGCGACTCGGTCACAATCGCAGCATCTAAGACCCCAGCGATTACCTGTTCTAAAAAATCACTAGATAGTCCTGTGCTAATTTTGATCTCTAGCTCTGGGTATTGCTGCTTGAGTTGCTCAAGGGTCTTCCCAAATTGCCCCATCAAACTCGAGACCAGCGCCCCTAGTGTGAGCGAGCCACTTAAGCCCGACTTAAATTCTGCGCCTAAGGACTCATAGCGCGAGATGATCTCCTGAATCGGCTCGATCAGAGCACGACCCTGATTATTGAGGACCAAGGAACGTTTATTGCGATCAAAGAGCGTAACCCCAATCTCCCCTTCAAGCTGAGCCAATTGCTGACCCGCAGCAGCCGGGGTTAAGCCGATCTCCCGCGCAGCGGCAACCACGCTGGGGTGGCGGGTGATGGCAATGAAGTTTTTGAGAACGCGGATACTAGTCATGGATTAATTATAAAGTTTTTCTTTATCTTAGTGATAAAACAATTCGATATAAATTTTACTATCTATCCCTATAATGAGCACATGAGTCAATCGATCCTAAAAGTAAAAGTCTGGCGCGGCACCCAAGATGGTGGCTTCGTAGATTACGAAGTGCCCCGCGCAGCGAACCAAACAGTACTAGACGTTGTGACCTATATCCAGCGCAAACTCGACCCAACACTGAGCTATCGCTTTGCTTGCCGAGTGGGGATGTGTGGGTCCTGCGCAATGACTGTAAACGGCAAAGCCCGTTGGACCTGCCGCACGCACGTGGCCAAGATTGCGAATAGCGACACCCTCGAGATTGCACCATTGGATAACTTACCAATCATCAAAGATCTAGCTACCGATATGAGCGAGTTCTTTGACAAGATGAGTAAAGCGGTTGGCTACTTTAAGGGAGAGCAAACTCGCCATGATGACTTCGCCAAGGTCAAACCCGATTCGGAAGAGCGCCAACTAGCCAATGCCGGAATCGAGTGCATTGGATGCGGCGTGTGCTACGCCTCGTGCGAAGTGGTGTCTGCTCGCGAGTCTTATTTAGGGCCTGCAGCCTTAAATCGCGCCTGGACCTTAGTGAACGATGAGCGCGATAGTCAGCAGCTTGATCGTCTACGTGCGGTTGCCGGCGATGCAGGTTGTCACTCGTGCCACACCCAAGGAACTTGTTCAGAGCGTTGCCCGAAACAAATTGAGCCCACCGCTGGGATTGCGGGCCTTAAAAAGATTGTGGGACGTGCCGCCGTGATGGGTAGTAAATGGGGCAAGCTGTGAGTGCAGCGATACTGCAAGCTAAGCTCTGGTACTACCAACGCATTAGTGCAATGGTGCTGGCACTGTGCGTAGCGATCCATCTCATCATCATCTACATTGCTGTGCAAGACGGACTAAGCGCAAATGAGATCCTAGGAAGAACGCGCGGCAATTGGGCTTTTGCTCTGTTCTATGAGATCTTTGTGCTCGCCTGCTTTGTACATGCCCC
>DBCI01000115.1:2033-2625 GCA_002292975.1 Polynucleobacter sp. UBA962
CGCGCCAACTTGATTTTCGGGGAAGGGCCCACTGGTCTTACTTTGCATACTATTTGCATCGTGTATCGGGTCTACTATTAGCCTGCTTTCTGCCCCTGCATTTTTTCTTACTTTCGCGTTCTTTAAAGGGCGAAGCTGAGCTGGCAAGTTACCTCAAACTGACCGATTTCCCCATCTTCAAGTTTGGGGAATGGGCTTTGGTAACTCTCTTAGCATTGCACTTAATCGGTGGGGCACGCTTACTTGTGATTGAGTTTGGTGTTTGGAAGGGCTTACGGAAAGCATGGATCCAAATGGCAGTTCTTGGATCGCTCGTATGTGGCGGCTTATTCTTAATCTTGTCACGCTAGATCACCCCAGGACTTACTTCATTAGGATCGGATATGGAACTAAATCTGCAACACGTTGAGGACGCATGTAAGGAGTTGTATATCCGCGCGCTTAAATTACTCCCCGATGATGTGAAACAGGGGATTAATCGACTGAAGAGCACCGAAACCGACGCACGTGCCCAAGTGGTGCTAGGCACCATGGTGACCAATATTGCGGTAGCCGAGCGTGAAGATAATTTGCTGTGCCAAGATACTGGATT
>DBCI01000115.1:2738-3070 GCA_002292975.1 Polynucleobacter sp. UBA962
CTGCGCTCCTCCGTAGTTCATCCCATTACACGCAAGAACAATCACACCTCGAGCGGCATTGAGATGCCTGCGATCCATATTGATTTTATGGATAAGGCCGATACGATTGAGATTGAGATGATCCCAAAAGGTAGTGGCTCGGAGAACAACTCCTTCCTAAAGATGGCCATCCCAGCCGAAGGAATCTTAGGGGTTAAAGCCTTTGTGATCGAAAGCGTTGTGAACGCCGGTGGTAAAACCTGTCCACCGACCATCGTGGGCGTTGGTGTGGGTGGCACCTCGGATCAATGTGTCGCCTTAGCCAAACGTGCCGCCACCCGAGCGCTGGGAAC
>DBCI01000115.1:3095-3353 GCA_002292975.1 Polynucleobacter sp. UBA962
CACTGCAGTGATGAAGAGGGAGCCAAATTGGAAGTGGAACTGAGCACTGCCGTTAATCAATTAGGGATTGGTCCACAAGGGCTTGGTGGTGATGGTACCGCTTTTGCAGTCCATGTAGAACTCGCTGCTACGCATATCACCATGAACCCCGTTGCTGTAAACATGCAGTGTCATTCAGCGCGACGTGCGCGCGTGAGTATCACACCACACGGTGTGGCATACGGATTTTAGGAAGATCATGGCCCATTACAACTTACC
>DBCI01000115.1:3443-9639 GCA_002292975.1 Polynucleobacter sp. UBA962
GATGCCACCCAGATCCATTTGTTTGATCGGGGTCGTAAAACGAAGTTTGATCTTCGTGGTCATGCCGTGATTCATACGGCGCCTAATGTGCGTAAAGTGCCTGTTAGTGCAGAGTTCCCCTCAGGGTATCAGCCTATTTGTATTGGTACCACCACCTCCGATCGCATGGAACGATTTACTGAACCTCTTATGAGCGAGTATGGCGTACGCATGATTGTGGGGAAGGGTGGCTTACGCGAGTCATCGGCAGCAGCATTTACAAAACATGGCGGGGTCTACTTAGCAATCATTGGTGGCACAGCCGCTTTAGAGACCACCTGGATTGATCAGATTGAAGATGTGGATCTCGATGATCTCAATCCAGAGTCACTCTGGAAGTTCAAGATTAATCAGTTTGGCCCACTCTTGGTAGCAATGGATAGCCACGGTGGCAGCATTTATCAAGACGTAAAGGCTGAGGTAGCGACTAATAAAGCAGCGGTACTAAAACGTTTAGGGATTATGTAGCCATGACAAATATTCAAATATTGCAAACCGATATCTTGGTCTTAGGCTCGGGCGGTGCAGGACTCTTTGCAGCCTTGCATGCACATCAAGCTAATCCTGATCTACACATCACCATTGCCGTAAAAGGACTATTGGGTAAATGCGGGTGCACGCGCATGGTTCAGGGTGGTTATAACGTCGCCTTGGCAGAAGGAGATTCGGTTGAGCGTCATTTCATGGATACGATTGAAGGCGGCAAGTGGTTATCAGATCAAGAGTTAGCCTGGACCTTGGTGACCAAATCGGTTGAACGTATTCGTGAGCTCGAGAATGAGCTCGGATGTTTCTTTGATCGCAACCCAGATGGCACAATTCATCAAAAGGCATTTGCAGGACAGACCTTTGATCGCACTGTCCACAAAGGTGACCTCACTGGGATTGAGATTATTAATCGCCTCGCTGAGCAAGTATGGGCCAGAGGGATTCATCGCCTGGAAGAGCACCGCGCCATTGAGTTAATTAAAAGCAAGGATGGCAAAGCACTTGCTGGGGTCTTAATGCTCAATATGCGTACCGGTGAGTTTGTAATGGTGCGCGCAAAGGCTGTATTACTTGGCACTGGTGGCGGGCCCACGATGTATAAGTACCACACCCCGTCGGGCGATAAAAGTTGTGATGGTTTGGCAATGGCCCTGCGAGCAGGTTTAACACTGCGCGATATGGAGATGGTGCAGTTTCATCCAACCGGAATGCTCGCTGGTCCTGATACCCGAATGACCGGAACAGTGCTTGAAGAGGGCTTACGTGGTGCGGGTGGTTATCTACTCAATGGCAATAAAGAACGCTTCATGGGTCATTATGACCCTCGCAATGAACGTGCAACCCGAGACATTGTCTCTCGCTCTATTATTTATGAGATGCGCGCAGGACGTGTGACCCCAAATGGTGGCGTCTACATTCAGATGCATCATCTTGGCCCTGATAATGTGCGCAAGTTGTTTAAAGGCATGGTGGAACGCTGTGCTGATTCTGGGTTTGATCTCGCCAATGATCTTGTGGAGGTAGTTCCCACAGCACACTACATGATGGGGGGTGTGGTGTTTAAAGCCGACACCAGTACCGATCTACCAGGTCTCTTTGCTGCTGGGGAAGATACCGGTGGTGTGCATGGTGCTAACCGTCTCGGTGGTAACGGTGTGGCTAACTCTACAGTCTTTGGTGGTATTGCTGGTGATGCTATGGCGCAGTATGTGATGGGCAAGAGCCACCTAGAGTTCGATCACGAGTCTGTCGAGCAAAGCCTTTCTGCACATCAAGCACCATTACAACAAGCGCCTGGTGATATTGAGTTTATTCGTGACGAGCTTGCCGACTGTATGTGGGATCAAGTCGGTATCTTGCGGAATCAAGCGGACCTAGAGGCAGCTCGTAAGCGTCTTCAAAAACTCCATGAGATGCTACTTTCCATGGGAGTCGGTGAGACCAATCGCGCATTTAATCTAACTTGGCAAGACTGGATGAACCTGCGTAATCTCATCCTCGTTAGTCAGTCGGTGGTTGAAGCGGCCTTAGCGCGTGAGAACTCACGTGGCGCACATTATCGGGAAGATTATCCGGAGGAAGGTGATCTTGATACTTCGTATTTCACGGCGGTGCAGATGAAGGGTGAGCAACTCGTCATTGAGAAATGCCCAGTGACATTTAATATGGTGCGCCCTGGCGAAACAATCTTAGTCGAAGCTTAAACAGAATTACCTAAAAAAATACCCAGCCTAGAAAATTCTAGACTGGGCACCAAGAGATAATTGATTGATTGTTGCTCAGTAAAAACTGAGCGCTGCTGAGTATTTAATTAGTTAGCAGTGAGATTACGCGCCTTAATTACTTTCTCCCACTTGGCCAACTCGGAAACAATTTGAGTCTCTAACTCCTTTTGGGTATTGAGCACCGGAGTTAAGCTATTGAGCTCTAAACTCTTTTGCATCGCCTCCGATTTCACTGCTTTAATCGCAGCAGCGTAAATCTTGTCGATAATCAACTTAGGAGTATTGGCGGGAGCCATCAGAGCAAACCAACCTACGTTTTCAAAGCCAGGGATCGAAGCTTCTGCTACCGTTGGAATATTAGGAAGAGCCGCTAAGCGCTTAGCGCTGGTTACTGCGAGTGCCTTAATCTGACCGCCCTTAATGAAGCCCGTTGAAGCTGGCACGTTACACGCGCAGAAATCAATCTGGCCAGCAATTAAATCACTGAGTGCCGCAGCTTCGCCTTTGTAAGGAATATGGGTTGCATTAATACCGGCTGCCGTAATAAAGTTCTCACCTGCTAGATGCACCTGACTACCAATACCGGCAGAACCAAAGTTGAGGTTCTTGGTCTTAGCCAGCGCAATTAAATCGTTGAGATTATTAACGGCTAGCTTTGGATTAACTGAAATAATCATCGGGCCACTAACCAAGGTAGAGATAGGAGCAAAGTCCTTGGCGTAATTAATCGACATCTTCTTATACATATGTGGATTAACGGTCAACATACTACCTGAGGCGAGGAGTAGGGTGTAGCCATCAGCAGGCGCTCTTGCTACAGCCTCAGCACCAATATTGCCACCCGCACCGCCACGGTTTTCAACTACTACGTTCTGACCCAAGATGGGAGCCATTTGCTGCGCCAGGATACGGCCAATAATGTCGGTGGTACCACCAGCAGCAAATGGAATCACTAATTTAATTGGCTTATCGGGCCAACTTTGTGCTTGTGCCGGACTAGTAAACCCCAAAGTGGCTAGTACGACGATGCCAAGCACCTTCGTAAAGCTTCGATAAAAATGTTGGTTCATTGCGTATCTCCTTGTTGATCCTGACGGATTTTTATATTACGAAACTGTTCTCACTCATTTAACCATGTTTTTCTAGAAAACCCTCTTGCGCCCATTCTAGGTCATCTATATGATATGGATATGTCTGTTATTTTCATCTCAGAGTTTATCTCCCGTCAAGCCCTAGAAACCCTTAAACAGGTCCATCAGGTTCTTTATGAACCTGAGTCGTATGCTGACCAAGCCAAACTAGCCTCAGGGTTAATCAATGCCGATGCCTGGATCGTACGCAATCTCACCAAAGTAAGTGCTGATCTGGTCCAAGGTGCTAAGCAACTCAAGGTAGTGGGGCGCTTAGGGGTTGGTCTTGAGAACATTGATCTACCTGCATGTGCACAAGCCAATATCAAGGTTATTCCTGCTACCGGTGCAAACGCCGACTCGGTAGCCGAGTATGTACTGGGTACATCGATGGCACTGATGCGGGCTTATGCACCCGCTAGCATTGAGACCCTCTCAGGCGCTTGGCCAAGACCCAAATACTCTAAATGCCATGAGATCGCAGGTAACACCTTAGGGATTGTGGGCTTTGGCAGCATTGGGAGGGTGGTTGCACAAAAAGCCTTGGCACTAGGATTGCATTGCATCGCCTATGATCCGATGCTGAACGATAAACAAGTGGCACTCCAGAGTGGCACCGTTCATTTATATCCCTTAGCAGAGATATTAGCCAAAAGCCAAATTGTGAGTTTGCACCTACCGCTATTACCCGAGACCAAAGGATTGTTCTCGGCAAATCTGCTCGATACGATGCAAGCCGGCGCCTATCTCATTAATACCGCACGCGGTGGCATTGTCGATGAGCACGCATTAGCAGAACGCTTGCGCTCTGGGCGTTTAGGGGGAGCAGCACTTGATGTCTTTGCAAGCGAACCTGCCAAAGACCTAGCGCACTTCAACGCTGTCCCTAATTTAATACTGACCCCGCACATTGCCGGGGTCACAGAAGAAAGTAATGAACGTGTGAGCAATATGATTGCCCGCGAAGTGAACGTATTTTTGGAGAACCATTCGTGAGTCATTCATTTAATGAGATGGTGCAACTCGCCTATCAAGGCTTACGTGCTGCTGATATTGCCCATGATGCCGCCGCTGATACTGCACTCTTTCTGGCGCTTGCAGAAGCCGATGGTCTAGCATCCCATGGCCTAGCCCGCGTTGCCCAATACGCTGGCCATGCCAAGCATGGTCGCGTAAATACCCAAGCTAAAGCGAAGGTGCATGCTTATAAAGCAGCTGCGGCCTTAGTGGATGGTCAAGATGGCTTGGCATTCCCCGCCATTAAAACAGCAACCGACCTATCCGTACGCTTAGCAAACTCACAAGGCGTAGGCCTAGTTGCCATTAAGAACACCCATCACTTTGGAGTTGCCGGGCATTACACCGAAGCAGCCGCACGTGCTGGTTATGTCTCGATTCTTTTGGGTAATACCCCAGCTGCGATGCCAATGGCGGGTGGCAAGAAAGCACTCTTTGGAACCAATCCACTAGCAGCAGCATTCCCGGTAAAGGGTAAAGACCCATTAGTGATTGATATGTCTTTGTCTGCGGTCGCGCGTGGCAAATTATTAGTGGCCTCTAAAAAAGGAGAGTCAATTCCAGAAGGCTGGGCATTGGATGCAGAGGGTAAGCCCACCACCGATCCAAATGAGGGTCTTAAAGGATTGATGGTTCCGCTCGGTGGTGACAAAGGCGCTTTACTGGCACTCATCATTGAGCTCTTAGCAGTTGGCTTATCAGGCAGTCAGTTCTCGTACGAGGCCGATACCTTCTTTGCTATGAAAGGCAATAAGCCTCGCCTTGGACAATTACTCATCACCATTGATCCAGGTCTTTCAGGTCAGGGGATATACAACAAACGCATCGCAGCATTCTTAGCCATGTTGGCGAGCGATGATGGGATTCGTTTGCCCGGACAGCGACGCTTTGCAGTTCGGGCGCAAGCGATGCGCACAGGGGTCACTGTGAACGATGCGGTCGTACAAGAGATTAAGAGCGGTATTAGTAAGCGTTGGAATAATTAATAGTAGTACCTTAAAGGAGAAAAAGCATGATTCATTTCGTCGTACATGAACCTGGAGATGTTGTGGGAGTCGTCGTAGTAGAAGGCGTCAATTCTGGAACCGATTTAACCGGTTGGGTAATGGAAGGGGATAGCACCCTCAAGATTAAATCAGAGAGTGATATTCCAATTGGTCACAAGATTGCCTTGCAAGACCTGAAGGTCGGCGATACGGTGATTAAATACGGCGTGGATATTGGCAAGGTTGTAGCTCCTATTAAAAAGGGCGAGCACTTGCATGTACAGAACGTGAAGACCAAACGCTGGTAAGCCATCTACCTCATACATAAACAGAAAGAAAGATAAACGATGATCGATTTAAAAAAAGCCACTTTTATGGGTTACCGTCGTGAGAACGGTCGCATGGGGATTCGTAATCATGTGATTATTCTGCCCCTCGATGACCTCTCGAACGCCGCCTGCGATGCGGTCACCAACAACATTAAGGGTACTGTCAAAATTACCCACCCCTATGGTCGTCTGCAGTTTGGCGCTGACCTGGAGCTGCATTTCCGTACCCTGATTGGTGCAGGATGTAATCCTAACGTTGCTGCTGTAGTCGTAATTGGTATTGAGCCCCAATGGACCGCTAAGGTTGTAGAAGGAATCAAAAAATCCGGTAAGCCAGTAGAAGGATTCTGGATCGAGGGTAATGGCGATACCACCACGATTGCTAATGCAAGTCGTGCTGCGTATAAGTTCATGAAGCATGCCTCCAAAGCACAACGCATCTCTGCACCTTTATCGGAGCTGTGGGTCTCAACCAAGTGCGG
>DBCI01000016.1 GCA_002292975.1 Polynucleobacter sp. UBA962
AATTGTGGCCCAGGGCCTTTCAGTTCGGGAGACAGAGCGATTGGCAGCTTCGGCCACCTTAATTTCAGGAGACTTGGCAAAGAAAAAGCCATTAAAAACCTCTGTGGGGAAGTCGAGCCTGGCCGATCAAGACCTTAGGCGCCTGGCTCAGAACATGGCCGATATTGTTGGTTTAGAGGTGGAGTTTAAAAATAAGGGCAAAGGCGGAGAGCTGCGGTTTTACTTCAGTCAATTTGATGAGCTAGATTCCCTTATGAAAAAACTGGGTATTGAATCAAATTAAGTAATAAAAGTACCTAAAACAATTGACCTTGATCGGGGCAAATAATAGAATGTTGATGCTAAATTGATTCCCAAAAAAGATCATTCAGCGCACGCTTGGGACGAGCTCGATGAGCAGCACTTGGCTTATCGGACCTATAGCAAGGAAGAGATGGATGCCCTGCGGCAGAATAAAAGCAGAGCATTATTTACCCTTTCTCCCTGGGCGGTTATCGGCCTTCAGTTGGTCGTGACCCTATTGAGTGCGCTCGCTTGGTCGATTGTTGGAAATCCAAAAGGTCTGAGCCTTTATACTTACTCAGCTCTTTTGGGTGGATTTATCGGGTTTTTTCCGGCATCGCTGTTTGCATTACGACTCAGTGCCGCCAAAGGAATGAAAAACCAGAATCCTGGGAGCCTGTTAGCAGCGATTATTTCTGGCGAATTTATAAAAATTGCCGTAACGATTGCAATGTTTGTCTGGGTAGCGTTTAGTTACCCAGATCTGCAGTGGATACCGTTGCTGGTCACTTACTTTGTCACGCTAAAGTGTTATTGGCTTGCGTGGTTTTGGCGGTGAGCAGTGTTAATTTTGTGTAACAAGGGAATTGCTTAATAAAATGGCAAGCGCAGCGCACGGAGCTCCTAGCGAGCCTTTAACACCCACAGCCTACATTGCAGAGCATTTGCAAAATCTTAACAATATTGGTGGCGCACAAACTGCCATTATTGATTTCAGCGTCATTAATTTAGACACATTGTTTTGGACTCTATTAATGGGTCTTATTACTGTGGGTTTTCTGCTAATCGCCGCAAGACGGGCAACCTCTGGCGTGCCGGGCCGTTTTCAGGCCTTGGTTGAGTTGCTTGTAGAGATGGTTGATACACAATCCAAAAGTATTGTTCACGGCGATAGAAGCTATATTGCACCCTTAGCGCTGTTTGTATTCTGTTGGATTATTTTATTAAACACCCTCGACCTGGTTCCCGTTGATTGGGCCGTGGGTGTTAATCACTTCTTGGAAAACTTTGGCGTACATGTTCCTCATCACAAAATAGTGCCAACCACAGACTTAAATGCAACCTTAGGAATGTCTTTTGCTGTTTTGATACTCGTTTTCTTTTACAGCTTTAAGATCAAGGGCGTCGGCGGCTTTGTGCACGAACTTCTATCTGCACCCTTCGGTGCAAAATGGTATCTAGCACCCTTCAATTTAGTTTTGAACATTATTGAATATATTGCAAAGGGAGTATCCCTTGGGATGCGACTTTTTGGAAACATGTATGCAGGTGAATTAATCTTTTTATTGATTGCTCTGCTCGGAAGCATCTGGACTTTTAGTTTGGACCTTAGCGTGCTTGGATTGGTTGGACATGTGATCGCAGGATCGGCATGGGCAATATTCCACATTCTTGTTATTTTGTTGCAAGCCTTTATCTTTATGATGTTGACCTTGGTCTACATTGGACAGGCGCACAGCCATCATTAATTAGCCGTTTTTATTTTTTAACACCACTTATTACTTAGGAGTCAACATGCAAGCATTTTTAGCGAATATTCAAGGCCTCACTGCAATTGGTATTGGTCTCATCATTGGTCTTGGTGCCCTTGGCGCCTGCTTGGGAATTGGCCTTATGGGTGGAAAATTTATTGAAGGTGCTGCACGCCAGCCAGAGCTGATGAATGAACTACAAACCAAAATGTTCTTGTTGGCCGGCTTAATTGACGCCGCCTTCTTGATCGGTGTTGGTGTTGCGATGTTGTTTGCTTTTGCAAACCCACTTCTCGCCGTTATTAAGTAATTTTGTTTTGGGCCACAGTGGTGGCCCTTAACTGCAAAATGTTTTGAAAGGAACATCGTGAATCTTAACGCGACCTTATTCGCGCAAATGATCGTTTTCTTCATCTTATGGTGGGTCGTTGCGCGTTTTGTATGGCCACCTTTAGTGAAAGCGCTAGATGAGCGCTCCGCTAAAGTTGCGGATGGTTTGGCGGCGGCTGAACGAGGCAAGATGGATCTTGAGAACGCCACCAAGAATGCAGAGTTAGCCATGGCATCTGCCCGCCAAGAAGGTGTGCAACGTGTTGCAGAGGCTGAAAAAAGAGCGCAAATGGCTGCAGAGGAAATTAAGGCAAATGCGCAGGCAGAAGCAGCGCGAATTATTGCCCAAGCTAAAGCCGATGCTGAGCAACAGGTTGGTAAGGCAAGGGATGAGCTGCGCAATCAAGTTGCAGGTCTGGCCGTTAAAGGAGCAGAGCAAATCTTGCGTCGTGAGGTTGACCCCAAAGCACATGCAGCCCTATTGGACCAATTAAAGGCAGAGCTATAAATGGCTGATATTGCCACAATTGCTCGGCCTTATGCCGAGGCTTTATTTGCAAGCGCTAAGCCTGCTGATCTGAGTGCTTGGGCAAATCAATTAGAAGACTTAGCGGCATTGTTTGAGAATGCCGAATTGATTGCGTTGGCCAATAACCCAAAATTAAGCTCAAATGAGCTATTCAAATTCATTGAAGGTCTTCTTCAGTCAAAGCCCGATCAAGGCCTCGCTAGCTTCTTAAATTTGTTAGCCAATAACCACCGCTTAGTAGTGCTGCCAGAAATTGCAAAGCAATTTATCGCTATGAAAAATCAGAGTGAGGGAGCAGCAGAGGCAATCATTACCTCCGCATTTCCGATGGAGGGCGGAGCCTTAACGGAGTTATTAGCAAGCTTGAAAAAACGATTTGGTGGAAAAGAGCTGCGCCCGACGGTCGTGGTTGACCCAGAGCTGATTGGTGGTGTTCGCGTACAAGTAGGTGACGAGGTTTTGGATAGCTCGATTAAAACCCGTTTGGTACAAATGCAAATCAATTTAAGCGCATAACGATTAATGAAGAACATACGATTTATATCTAGGAGTAATTGATGCAACTGAACCCTTCCGAAATCAGCGAGCTGATCAAAAGTCGAATTAACGAATTAGGCGTTGATTCAAAAATTCGTAATGAGGGCACTGTTATTTCAGTGACCGATGGTATTTGCCGTGTCTACGGACTATCAGGCGTTATGCAAGGTGAGATGTTGGAGTTCCCAGGTAATACCATTGGACTTGCTCTTAATTTAGAGCGAGACTCTGTTGGTGCTGTGGTGCTCGGTGAATATACCCACATTAAAGAAGGTGACCCCGTTAAATGTACGGGACGTATTTTGGAAGTTCCTGTAGGCCCAGAACTATTGGGCCGTGTTGTTGATGCTCTCGGGCAGCCGATTGATGGCAAAGGACCAATCAATAGCAAACTCTCCGACTTTATTGAAAAAGTGGCGCCTGGGGTTATCGCGCGCCAGTCGGTTAGCCAACCTGTGCAGACTGGCCTTAAAGCGATTGACTCAATGGTTCCTATTGGACGAGGGCAGCGTGAATTAATCATTGGTGATCGTCAAACTGGTAAGACTGCGGTGGCCGTTGATGCCATCATCAATCAAAAGGGTAAAGGCGTTTACTGTATTTATGTGGCAATCGGTCAAAAAGCTTCCACCATTGCTAACGTGGTCCGTAAATTAACAGAGCTTGGCGCAATGGAATACACCATTGTGGTTGCTGCTAGCGCATCGGAATCAGCAGCGATGCAGTATTTGTCTGCTTACGCGGGCTGTACGATGGGAGAATACTTCCGCGATCGCGGCGAGGACGCTCTGATTATTTATGATGATTTAACCAAACAAGCGGTTGCCTATCGTCAAATCTCTTTGTTGCTGCGTCGCCCACCAGGTCGCGAAGCATATCCTGGCGACGTGTTTTATTTACACTCACGACTTCTTGAGCGTGCCGCTCGAGTCAATGCCGATTACGTTGAAAAATTTACGAATGGTGCAGTAAAGGGTAAAACCGGATCATTAACAGCCTTGCCAGTAATCGAGACGCAGGCCGGAGACGTCTCCGCATTCGTGCCAACAAACGTAATTTCGATTACTGATGGACAGATCTTCCTTGAAACCGACTTATTTAATGCGGGCGTTCGCCCAGCAATTAACGCTGGTATCTCGGTCTCACGCGTTGGTGGAGCGGCCCAAACAAAAGTAATCAAGAAGCTTTCTGGTGGTATTCGTACTGACTTGGCTCAGTATCGTGAGCTCGCAGCCTTTGCGCAGTTCGCATCCGACCTTGACGAAGCAACGCGCAAGCAGTTGGAACGCGGTAAGCGGGTGACTGAGCTATTAAAGCAGCCACAATATATCCCTATGCAGGTTTGGCAATTAGCTGCCTCACTATATGCGGTGAACAATGGCTTCTTTGATGATCTAGAAATTAAACAGATTTTGCCTTTTGAAAAAGGCTTACATGAGCACTTGAAGTCTAAGTACGCAGATTTAGTTGGTCGTATTGAGGACACGAAAGATTTAAGCAAAGATGATGAAGTGGCATTACGAGCAGCGATTGAAGATTTTAAACGCTCGGGCTCTTTCTAATTTAGGCGATCATGGCAGGCACAAAAGAAATACGCAGCAAGATCAAGAGCGTTCAAAATACGCGCAAGATCACGAAAGCCATGGAAATGGTCGCCGCATCGAAAATGCGTCGTGCGCAAGAACGCATGCGCTCAGCAAGACCCTATTCGGAAAAAATTAAAGCGATTGCTGCCCATCTAGCAAAAGCAAATCCAGAGTACCGACCAGCCTATATGGTGGTCCGCGATCTTAAAAAGGCCGGCGTGATTTTAGTTAGCACTGATAAGGGATTATGTGGCGGCTTAAACACGAACGTTCTGCGCTTAATTACCAACCAGGTGCGAGAGTTTAAAGACAAAAATGTTTCCATTGAATTTACTGCCATTGGCTCAAAAGGTTTGCAGTTTTTAAATCGAGCCAAGGCTAAGCTCTTGTCTCAGTCTGTGCATTTAGGCGATACCCCTCACATGGATGTCTTGATTGGGGCAATTTCAGCTCAATTAAGCGCATTTGAACGGGGCGAGGTGGATGCGGTTTATTTAGCATATACGCGCTTTATTAACACGATGAAACAAGAGCCGGTTTTAGAACAACTCTTGCCCCTTCAGTCCTCTGAATTAAATCAGGAAGGAAGTGGCGGTCATGGCTGGGATTACATTTATGAGCCTGATGCCGAATCTGTTTTAAACGGTTTACTGAAGCGTTATGTTGAGGCCCTGATTTATCAAGCCGTGGCAGAGAATATGGCCTCTGAGCAGTCAGCCCGAATGGTAGCAATGAAAGCCGCATCAGATAATGCGAAGAACGTTATTGGTGAGCTGCAGTTGATTTATAACAAAACTAGACAGGCGGCGATTACTAAAGAGTTATCAGAGATTGTGGCTGGAGCTGCAGCGGTTTAGTTTGCAAAAATTTAAAGTTTAAATAGCGGAGAAACATAATGAGCAACGGAAATATCGTTCAATGTATTGGTGCGGTGGTGGATATTAAATTTCCACGAAATGAAATGCCCAACATTTATGATGCTTTGACGCTGGTGGAGAGCAAGGAAGCCTCATTTGCAGAAAAAGGCTTAACTTTTGAGGTCCAACAGCAAATTGGAGATGGTGTGGTTCGTGCAATTGCAATGGGCTCCAGTGATGGATTGCGACGCGGCATGGAAGTGAAAGCAAGCGGTGCCGGTATCAAGGTACCGGTGGGCCCCGCGACCTTGGGTCGAATTATGGATGTGCTTGGGAGACCCATTGATGATGCTGGACCGATAGCAACTCAAGATCGCCGAGCCATACATCAGCTTGCCCCAAAGTTTGACGAGCTTTCTCCGTCGGTTGATTTGTTAGAAACAGGCATTAAGGTGATCGATTTGGTCTGCCCATTTGCTAAGGGCGGTAAGGTTGGTCTGTTCGGTGGTGCCGGTGTGGGCAAAACTGTAAATATGATGGAGCTCATCAATAACATTGCTAAACAACACTCCGGTTTGTCAGTATTTGCTGGCGTTGGAGAGCGCACTCGTGAAGGTAATGACTTTTATCATGAGATGAAAGAGTCTAACGTTATCGATAAGGTGGCCATGGTATTTGGTCAGATGAATGAGCCGCCTGGAAACCGTTTACGAGTTGCCTTGACAGGCTTAACAATGGCCGAGGCGTTCCGCGATGAAGGTCGCGACATTTTATTCTTCGTCGACAATATTTATCGTTATACGCTCGCGGGTACTGAAGTGTCTGCTTTGCTGGGCCGCATGCCATCATCTGTTGGATATCAGCCAACCTTGGCGGAAGAAATGGGTAAGCTGCAAGAACGCATCACGTCAACTAAGACCGGGTCTATCACGTCGATACAGGCAGTTTATGTTCCAGCTGATGACTTGACCGATCCCTCGCCAGCCACTACTTTTGCGCACTTAGACTCCACAGTTGTTCTATCGCGTGATGTGGCTGCGCTCGGTATTTACCCAGCAGTAGATCCCTTGGACTCTACCAGCCGTCAGCTCGATCCACAGGTGGTGGGTACCGAGCATTATGAGGTTGCTCGTGGTGTACAGATTACATTGCAAAAATATAAAGAGCTGCGCGACATTATTGCGATTTTAGGTATGGATGAGTTGTCTCCTGATGACAAATTGGCCGTGGCACGTGCTCGTAAAATACAGCGTTTCTTATCACAGCCTTTCCACGTTGCTGAAGTGTTTACAGGCTCTCCTGGTAAATATGTACCGCTTAAAGAAACTATTCGTGGATTTAAGATGATTATTAGTGGAGAGTTGGATCATCTTCCTGAGCAGGCCTTTTACATGGTTGGCTCGATTGATGAGGCAATTGAAAAGGCGAAAAAACTGTAATGGCAACAATCCGTGTTGACGTTGTAAGTGCAGAGCAGTCAATTTTTAGTGGCGAGGCAAAATTTGTCGCCTTGCCAGGAGAATCTGGTGAGCTTGGTATATTGCATGGTCATACTCCGTTGATTACACGGATACGGCCTGGTACAGTTCGCATTGAAAAGCCCGATGGTGATGAAGAGCTTGTATTCGTTGCTGGAGGGTATCTAGAGATTCAGCCAGACTGCGTAATTGTTTTGGCAGATACTGCAATTCGTGGCCATGATCTTGACGAGGCAAAAGCCGTTGAAGCAAAAAAACGTGCAGAAGAGGCAATGCAAAATCGTGCCGGCGACTTTGATATTGCTCATGCACAATCGGAGTTTGCAATGGCCGCAGCACAATTGGCTGCAATATCACGGTTTCGTCGAAAAAAATAAGTATTTAATTGTTAGTTAACGATCGCTTCTTAAAAGCCTGTTTAGGCGAAAAAACTGATCGCACGCCGCTGTGGTTAATGCGCCAAGCAGGGCGCTATTTACCTGAATACAATGCAACTCGCGCTAAGGCGGGTAGTTTTTTAGGCCTTGCCAAGAATCCCGCTTATGCCACAGAGGTTACATTGCAGCCCTTGGAGCGCTATCCTTTAGATGCGGCTATTTTATTCTCTGATATTTTGACAATCCCAGACGCCATGGGTTTGGGATTGCAGTTTGCAGCGGGCGAAGGCCCTAGTTTTCAGCACCCCTTACGCAATGAAGATGAAGTAAAAAAACTAAGACCGGCAGATTTGCAACAGCTTCAGTATGTATTCGATGCAGTTTCACAAATACGTCAGGCATTAGTTCAGGATGGTAAGCAACGAGTGCCGCTCATTGGGTTTTCTGGAAGCCCATGGACTCTAGCCTGCTACATGATCGATGGCTCCAGCTCTGATGATTTTAGGCATGCCAAAACGATGATGTTTAATCGCCCTGATTTACTAAAACATATATTAGATATCAATGCTCAATCAGTGGCTGCATATTTAAGTGAACAACTGCGTTCGGGAGCCCAAGCCCTGATGATTTTTGATACTTGGGGTGGATTATTACCAGACGGCTGGTATCAACGAATTTCTTTGGCCAGCATGCGCAGCGTAATTGATCAACTTCCACGAGAAGTGAATGGTCAAAAAGTTCCAATTATTATTTTTACCAAGGGCGGCGGCCTTTGGTTAGAAGACATGGCCGACTCCGGCGCCGATGTGATTGGCCTTGATTGGACCATGTCGATCGCCAAGGCGCGTACTCTGTTGGTAGCAAAAAATAAACCTTTGGCACTACAGGGAAACTTTGATCCCATCGCCCTTTTCGCAAAACCTGAACAAATTACGCAAGAAGCATTTTCTATTCTAGATTCTTTAGGAAGCGCCCCGCCCTTAAAGCCCGGACTTCATCCATTGGATGGCCATATTTTTAATTTGGGCCATGGAATATCTCAATTTACAAATCCAGAAGCGGTTACAGTTTTGGCTAAGGCCGTTTCGGAGCATTCTGCACAACTGAGAAAATCAAGCTAAGCAAGGTAAGTCCCTATAAATTAAGGGTTTTAAGGGCTACTTATGCACACCGATGGCCCATTAGATTGATTTCATAGAGATTCAAGATAAAGCAAAAGCATTAAATCCTGTAAGCTCTACAAGCAATTGATTTTATTAGTTTTTTATAATAAGTAGCTATTTGAGTTGAGATTTACACTTTTATGCGATTATCGTTACGGGCCCTACATATAGGGGTTATCCACAAAGTTATCCACAGATCATAAAAGTTGATACTCATTTGAAAGGTCCTGAAAAAATCATTGTTCAGGTGGTATTGGATAAGCCCCTTAAAGATGCCTTTGATTACATCTGGGATGAAGCATTTTTAAGGACCAAACCAAAATTAGGCATGCTTGTAGAGCTTCCATTTGGCAGTTCCTATCTTGTCGGGATTGTGGTGGGGGTGAGCACTCACTCGAATATTGAGTTGTCAAAATTAAAGGCTGTAAAAGCGTTGTCACCGCTTCCGTGTTTGGATAAAAAAATAAGAGAGCTCGCTGAATTTGCCTCGCGTTACTATATTTATGGCCTTGGAGAAACCCTACTTCCAGCCATTCCGAAGTGGTGGAAAAGCCCTGCCAATTGGGAAAAGGGGTTAGGCGTTGCTCGGATCGACAAATTAAGCGCCATAAAAATCACACCATCCCACGATAAGGTCATAGACCCAGAACAATTAAATCAAGCCCAGGCAGATGCCCTGAGGCATCTTTCTAACGCCGACCATAAAAAGTTTCAGACTCTATTTTTGAATGGAGTTACTGGAAGCGGGAAGACCGCAGTTTACTTAAATTATCTTCAGCAGGTCATCAGCAATCATCGTGATGCTCAGGTATTGATTCTGTTACCAGAAATAAATCTTACGCCCCAATTGGAACGAAGAATAGCAAGTCATATGCCAAATCAAGAAATGGCAGTATTGCATAGCGGTTTAAGCGATAAACAGCGAGCGAGGGCGTGGTATGCGGCGACAACTGGAAAAGCCAAGGTTATTCTCGGCACGCGTCTATCAATATTGACCCCCATTCCAAACTTAGCCACCATTGTGGTTGATGAAGAACACGATAGCTCGTTTAAGCAACAAGAGGGTTTGGGCTACTCCGCTAGAGACCTTGCAATTTGGCGTGCAAAAAATGAGAGCATCCCAATTTTGTTATGTTCAGCAACGCCGTCATTAGAAACCTGGCACGCAATCGAGCGCGGGCGCTACCAAGAAATAAAATTAAGCGAGCGCATTCATCAAGCCCAAATGCCGATAGTAAAATTAATACAAACACAGCAGGCAAATGCCGGTGCAATGATTAGCAATGTTCTCAAGCAAGCTCTACAAAATAATTTTCAAGAGGGCCGTCAAGCATTAATTTTTGTAAATCGGAGAGGATTTGCGCCGGCACTATCTTGCGGTTCATGTGCTTGGCTTTCCGAGTGTCCAGAGTGCTCGGGTTTTATGGTGATGCATAAGCAGCTCGGATCTCGCAAGTCACCAGTTTTGTGTTGCCATCATTGCGGGTTAATAAAATCAGTTCCGCGATCGTGTCCAAAATGTGGAGATAGTGATTTACTTCCCTTGGGCAGGGGAACTCAAAAAATTGAAGAGCAAATAGGGGAATTTATTCCCCAAGCAAAAGTCCTCAGAGTCGATGCCGATACTGCTCGGACCGGAAAATTAAGTGAAGAATTGTTTACAAAAATTCATCAAGGAGAGGCCGATATCATTGTTGGTACGCAAATGCTTAGTAAGGGCCATGACTACCAAAATATTGGCTTGGTGTGCGTATTAGATGCCGATGCGAGACTCTACTCTAATGACTACCGGGCTCCTGAAACCTTGTTTGCCCAACTAGTCCAGGTAGCAGGCCGTGCCGGACGCTCGGGGGGTGAACAAGCCAAGATGCTGATCGAGACACGTTATCCCAACGATCCGGTTTACCAATATTTACGCAATTACGATCTTGCAGGGTTTATGAAGCATCTTCTCAAAGAACGTCAAGATAGCCGCCTGCCGCCCTATGTTAGTCAAGCTTTAGTACATGCACAATCAACACATATGGCCGATTCCTTGAGTTTTCTAGCGGGGGCAAAGGTACACATAGAAAAAAATAGCCCTAATCAAGGTCGATTGGTTTGTTTTGATCCCGTGCCAAAAGCTCTGGCCAAAGTAGCCGGTAAGGAGCGCGCTCAGTTGTTAATTGAGGCAGAAAGCAGGACTCAGTTACAGACCCAACTCAATGCCCTCGATGAATTTCTTCGTAAGCAGTCCACTGGAAGAATTACCAAACAGGGTAAGGTGCGCTGGTCTATTGAACGCGACCCATTGCTAATCTAATATTAGAGGGTGGTATCGTAAGCAGCGGGGCTAAGTAGTGCACCAAGCTCCAAAGCAATTAACATTTCACCCTTGCACTTAATTTTAAAAAGCCATACCTCATACGGTTTAGCGTTAATTGTTTCAGGTGCGTCGATAGCTATTTGATTCACTTCCACAATCGTGCCGCTGATTGGCGCGTGGATATCGCTTGCTGCTTTTAAGGACTCAATGCTTGCACATGCTTGACCTTGAATAACCTCGGCTCTGAGCTCTGGAAGCTGTACAAACATCACATCTCCTAAAGCCTCTTGTGCATGATTGCTAAT
>DBCI01000113.1:0-1831 GCA_002292975.1 Polynucleobacter sp. UBA962
AATTACTAGCTGGGATTTTTATTTATGGAGGGCCCACCAGGGCTTGAACCTGGGACCAAAGAATTTTTGAGCAACCTTCTACCACTTCGTTGCTCCAAAATGGGTTTACCTACAAAACCTTTAGATGCTGACTAATCCGATTTAATAGATCAACAAAATTTGGTTGGCCTTTGTAATATAGGCTGGCTACTTTTTGATATTCTGATTTAAACAACTTGCGATCTTCCGAATCACTCAAAAGAAAAGCTGAGTTTTGAGAAATGTTTAAATTATCGGACTTGGGAAAACGCTCTGCCTTTCTCGTATGATACCTATCAGTCTCAATAAATTCCAACACTGAAGGGCAATCCAAAAGGCAATATACGTCATAGTAATGCCTTAGGAAGTTTTTAGGAAATTCTCTGCCATCTTTGTATTGGCGATACTTTGTAGAGATGGTTTGCAGTTTTTCTACAAAAGTATATTCAGGCAAGTAGCACAAGACACCTTTAGCCCTATTGTCATCGATTCCCTTGACGTATTCAATTGCATAATCGTATGCCCATGATGAAATATCCACTGGCTGATTAGGCGCAGTATCGTCAAAGCCCAGTTCTAATAAAACACCATCCTTTAAACCACTTAACGATGGTTTTGTGGATGGATAAATTAAGCGAACTCCACCACTGCGCATTTTTTCTGAGTCATCAAATGCATGATCTCGCACAACATCTTGTATGCCAGAAATCTTCAGCTCGGTGGTAACCCAATCATAATAATTTGATCGAGACTTTATGTGCGATTCTTTATTTTGATTTTTGCCAATCTTAACATCCATACTTGCTGGCGGCTCAATGCGGATATCAATATCTTCGGAAAACCGATGGATGAGTCTAAACCCTTTGGATAAGGAAGTTCCGCCCTTCAATTCAAATCCAAATCCTTGTTGCTGCAATCCCCAAAGGCAATGCATGATCCAATAATCCTTTTCAACCAATGTGGGATCAATACCCATATTGTCTGATACCGTCGCAATCAGATCTTTGAAATCCTTATGTTCATGCAAAAGCACTAAGTACTCGAACTCTGCGTTTCACGCAACCAAGATGAAATCCGCTTCTTTGTTCTTCCTGCCCCATAAACACTAACTGTTTTTTGCAATCTAGAAGTTTCAAACTTACTTAACTGCTTCTCTGCCTTAGCCAATAAATCATCTTTATTCTCGGCAAGCAAATCTAGGTTATTCAAAAGATCTACAAATAAGAATTCTTTATCCACCTTTTTGGGAAAGCGCGGCTTTAACCGAAATTCAAAACTTCTATTACCCAGTTTAAAGATGCCATGGCGTTTATGGTTGTACACCACTGTCTTGTTATAGAGCTGGGTTGTTCCTAGGCCCAAGGAGTTATAGCTATTAGGTGAAAATATTAAAAATTCTTCATCCCTTAAAAAGGCCTCTACTAAATCTTCGTCTTTAGGGGGTACCCTGCCAAAAGCGGAGGATTTAGGGGTGTAATACAGTCCATGAGCAAGCTTTTCTAAATCACCTGCATCGACCAATTGCTTTAAATGGCGATCAACTGCATTGGTGTCACCCAGGAGATCCTCTCTTCTATAGACATGACCTCTTTTTAAATGCGAGCGAAGCCTTCCTAATGCGCTATTGCGCACTTCAGGCGAAGTACTTAAGGAGGATTTTACCGGCTCTTTTTGCATGATTTTTTATTGAAATTTCATGCATATTAGCATAGGTACAGAATCTTAACAATCATTACCTAAAGTAACCCTCAAAAGACAAAACCCCCACCATTTCTAGTGAGGGTTTGCTTTTCTGGTGGGCCCACCAGGACTT
>DBCI01000113.1:1872-2186 GCA_002292975.1 Polynucleobacter sp. UBA962
ACCAAAGGATTATGAGTCCTCTGCTCTAACCAACTGAGCTATGGGCCCCTTAGATCGAATCAATCTTCTTCGAGGAAGGTCTTGAGCTTATCACTTCGACTTGGGTGACGCATCTTCCGCAGAGCCTTGGCTTCGATTTGACGAATTCGCTCACGCGTCACATCAAACTGTTTGCCAACCTCTTCCAAAGTATGGTCAGTACTCATCTCAACACCAAAACGCATACGGAGTACTTTTGCCTCGCGCGGTGTTAATGAATCCAAGACATCTTTCACCACATCCCGCATCGAGTCATGAAGTGCAGCATCGGCGGG
>DBCI01000113.1:2191-6750 GCA_002292975.1 Polynucleobacter sp. UBA962
TCTTCAATAAAGTCGCCTAAATGAGAATCCTCATCATCGCCGATTGGCGTTTCCATGGAAATGGGCTCTTTAGCGATCTTCATGATCTTACGAATCTTATCTTCTGGGATTTCCATTTTTAGAGCCAGGGTTGCTGCGTCGGGCTCATGGCCGGTCTCTTGTAAGATCTGACGGCTAATACGATTCATCTTATTGATAGTTTCAATCATATGCACTGGAATGCGAATGGTTCGTGCCTGATCCGCAATCGATCGAGTAATGGCCTGACGAATCCACCAGGTAGCATAGGTTGAGAACTTATAACCACGGCGATACTCAAATTTATCAACTGCTTTCATTAAGCCAATATTGCCTTCTTGAATCAAATCTAAGAACTGTAAGCCGCGATTGGTGTACTTCTTAGCAATGGAAATGACCAGCCGTAAGTTAGCTACAGTCATTTCGCGCTTGGCTTCCCGAGCACGTTTCTCGCCCGCAATCATTTGCTTATTGACTTCCTTAAGCTCATTAAGTGGCAACACTACTTTTGTTTGGATATCAATCAGTTTTTGTTGTAATTCTTGAATTGCAGGTACATTGCGCTCTAACAGTGCGCTATAGGGCTTAGAGTCCTTAAGCAGATTACCGGTCCAACGTAAGTTCATTGACATCTTCGGAAACGCGTGTATTACTTCAGAACGGGGTACGCCAATCTTATCCACGAGTATGCTCACAATACCGCGCTCGAGCTTCCAAACCTCATCGACTTGCGAGCGCATAGTGTCACAAAGTTTCTCAACACTCTTAGCGGTCAAACGAAATCCCAGTAATTCATTCCGAATCACATCTTGTGCTTTGAGATAACCAGGGGAGTTATAACCATCGCGATCATGGGCGCGACGCATTTTATCGAACTGAGTCCGAATGACTGCAAATTTCTCAAGGGAGCGCTGTTTTAACTCCTCTAATTGTTTAGCGCTCGCAGTGCTAGATCCACCACCGCCACCGCCACCTTCTTCATCATCACCCTCTTCTCCCTCATCCATCATCTCAAGCTCATCGGGCTCATCGGGTGCCATCGGAATATCTACTGCATTGGGGTCGACTAAGCCATCAACAAATTGATCGATCTCCATCTCGCCGCTTGTAATCTTGTCGACGTTGCCTAAGATTTCAGTAATCGTCACCGGACAAGCAGACAAAGCCATCACCATATCTTTGAGGCCTGCCTCAATCTTCTTGGCAATCACAATCTCACCCTCGCGGGTTAACAGATCAACCGTGCCCATCTCGCGCATATACATCCGTACTGGATCGGTTGTGCGTCCAAACTCAGAATCAACGGTTGAGAGAGCTGCCTCAGCCTCCTCTTCAGCCTCCTCTTCCGAGCTGGCGGTATGGCCATGCTCATTCAGTAGCAAAGTCTCTGCATCGGGTGCTTGTTCGTATACCGTAATACCAATATCGTTCAGTAAGCCAATTAAGGTCTCCAATGCATCCGCATCCGATAACTCATCTGACATCACGTCATTCATTTCTCCATGGGTCAAATACCCCTTGGATTTACCCATTTTGATGAGGGTCTTAAGCCGTGAACGACGAAGCTCTTGTTGTTCTTCGGTACCGAGCTGCTGAGCAGCAAATTCTTTTAAGAGTGCTTTTTCTTTTGCTTTGCGATCGCGCGCTTTTTGCCGATCGGTGCGGTTATCAACACCCGGTTCACTGACTACCTCAACTTTGGGTTTGCGGCCTCGTGTTTTTTTAATTGGCTGACCATTCTCATCGAGCTCAATTGCCGCTTCTTTTGCTTTTAACTTCGCGGCCTTTGCATCTGCTTTGGCCTGTTCTTTGGCAGCTTTCTCTTGGGCTTTTTTGAGGGCCTTCTCGGCAGCTGCTTTTTTAGCTAACTCTTTGGCAGTTAATTTTGGCACCGCCTTGACCGACTTGGCCGCAGGTTTAGCACTTTTACCGAGGGGCTTCGCTATTGGTTTAGCACTCCCTTTTTTAACAGGGGTGTTCGTTGGCTTAGCGCGTACTTTGCTTACAGTCTTTGCAGTCGGCTTGACCGCTTTTTTAGCAATTGGTTTTGCGGGTTTGGCTTTTACAGAAGGCTTGGTCTTTTTAACAGGAGCCTTGATTGTCTTTACCGGAGTCTTTGCTTTACTAACCGGTTTTGTAGATTTTTTATGGGCGGGCACTTTGGAAACTGGTTTTTTCATTGTCATCTTTGCAATGGTGAGTCTTATAAGTTAGTATTCACTTACATTAAGCTTATTTGGTATTGATAAGGCCTCGTTATGCCGTTTCTATCATTTTGTACCGAAATAGTCTCTCGCCATGTAGGTAAGTGGCTGATTCAAAAAGTTTTTTTCTGGAAGTGCGTATTATACTCGATTGGGTAAATTTGATCCCTGTAATCCAATAAATTTACCAATTGCGTTCAATTTTTTATCCTTTTCCTACCCCTTTGCCAACTTTTCCCCAAGTTCTCGATATCTCGCTATGTCTGCTGGGCTTGCCTCATTGTTAGCCATTTTTTGGGCAATTTCAGTCATTGCTGCTTTCAGATCCGACCTTTCTAGCTTTTGAAAAACGCCATCCAAATCCGCCTTTGCGCCTGCAAAATCGGAGTCTGAACCCAAGACTCGTTGACGCAAAATTTCGTATAAATCTGCCAATGGGCGACTCGATAGCTGATCTTGAAAAACAGCAAAATACGAATTAGGGTTTGATTCATTAATGTGCAAAGAATCGCATTGCTGTAGCAAATCATCCATTAATTCAAAGGCCTTGGTAGAACGCATCTTCGCCGTACTCAATGCCAGCATTCTTTGTGCCGGATCCATCTCTTTACCGAGCACTGGGTACTGAATCAAAAGACGCATGATGTGTTCTGATAAATCAGTAGGTGCCTTTGGGGGCTGATTTGGTTTTGGCAATGAGGGCTTATATCGCGTTCCGATCTGCTTGGCCGCTTGACCTGTTTTGCTGTAAGTTTGTCCTTGGGTTCCCAAGGAATTTTGTTGGGAACTCCGCTTTGCCTGCACTGATGAGGATGGAGTACTTTGCGTTGGAAGTTTAGGAAGGTCACAGAACTGCTCTAGTTCACCTACACTCGATGCTGTCCGATTTGCGAGCTCTCGCAGTAACTGTGAACGAAGAGCGATCGGGGGCATGGACTGTAACAAAGGTTTGGCGGTGTGATGCGTTTTAGCTCTACCCTCTGGACTAGATAAATCATTTCCATCGCTAGCAAGTTTGAAAAAGAATCCAGACAATGGCGTTGCCTGGGAGACTGCTTGTTCAAATGCAGCTGTTCCGTATTGTCGAATATAGCTATCAGGGTCATGTTCGCTGGGCAAGAATAAAAACCTAATTTCTTTATCGTCTCCTAAGATCGGTAAAGAAGCTTCTAATGCTCGCTGGGCTGCGCGCTGTCCAGCACTATCGCCATCAAAGGAAAACACAATGCGATCGGTTTGGCGCAACAAGGTCCGCACATGAAAGGGTGTGCATGCAGTTCCCAAGGTAGCTACTGCATTCGCAAAGCCCAACTGTGCCAATGCCACCACATCCATATAGCCCTCGCAGACTAGTACGTAGCCCTGATCACGTATTGCTTTACGTCCCTCAAATAATCCGTAGAGAGTGTTCCCTTTTGAAAATAAGGGGGTCTCTGGTGAATTTAAATACTTGGGCTCACCTTGATCGAGTATCCGGCCTCCAAAAGCAATGACCTGCCCCTTGGGATTGCGAATTGGAAACATAATGCGATCTCGAAAGCGGTCATACCGTTTCGCATTCCCTTGGCTATCATTGTTCTCGCCCTGAATCATCAAACCAGCTTCTTGCAAGATCTTGGCAGTTTCATCGTTGCTGTACGAATTAAATACGGCTTCTAATCCCTGCCAGCCATCTGGGGCGTAGCCTAAGGCATAGCGCTTAGCAATTTCACCCGTGAGGCCCCTTCCCTTGAGATAATCAATCGCACGCTGCGATCCTTTCAGTTGCTGGGCATACCAATCGCTTGCCATATTCATTACCTCGCCCAAGGCAATGGCTTGCTTTTGTTTGATAACATCGCGCACGCTACGCTCTTCTCTTGGCACAACCAATCCAGCTGATCGCGCCAGATCTTCAATTGCATCAACATACGATAGTCCAGAGTATTCCATCATGAATCCAATAGCTGAACCATGTGCACCACATCCGAAACAGTGATAAAACTGCTTCGTCGGTGATACTGAAAAAGAGGGTGACTTCTCTTGATGAAAGGGGCACAAACCTTGGTAGTTCGCACCCGCCTTCTTTAATTTGACATGCGTACCAACCACATCAACAATATCAACCCGATTCAGTAAATCGGAGATAAAGGATTGCGGAATAAGTGCCATGGGGTGTTGGCTTTACTTTGCTAGGGCGGCTTTCACCATTCCTGACACCATTCCCATATCAGCCTTGCCAGCTAGTTGAGCTTTTAATGCCCCGATTACCTTACCCATATCTTGGGGGCCGTTAGCGCCAAGATCGGCAATCGTTTTACTCACAATCGCGGAGATCTCGTCGGGAGCTAATTGAGC
>DBCI01000113.1:6911-8512 GCA_002292975.1 Polynucleobacter sp. UBA962
ACCTCGCGTTGCTTGATCGCTGCCAACAACAACCGGATGGTTCCTAAGCGCTCCGTCTCTTTAGCGCGCATCGCAGACTTCATATCTTCGGTAATTTGATCTTTAAGGCTCATGGTGTTAACTCCAGAAAAAAGAGGCTCTTGCTACATTATCCAAGAGATTGAAAAACAAAAACCCGCTGAGTAAGCGGGTTCCATAAAAACCTGAACTAGAGAAGGGCTCTAATGGTGCCCAGAACTCAATGCAAAGTAATCAGTACAGTTTTTTGGGTAGCATCTGACTGCGAATACGCTTGTAATGGCGCTTTGCAGCGGCAGCTTTTTTACGCTTGCGCTCGGCTGTGGGTTTCTCATAAAACTCACGGGCGCGAAGATCGGTCAAAAGACCATTCTTCTCAATGGTGCGCTTGAAGCGGCGAAGGGCTACCTCAAAAGGTTCGTTCTCACGAAGACGGACTGTGGTCATACTTGTTTTACTCGCTTTTACTCTTCTATTGCTAGAAAATGATCGAAATTTACTAAAACACGGATTCTAGCACGATAAGCCCCAATAATGATAGTTTTAGGTATCGAGACCTCCTGTGATGAAACCGGCCTTGCCCTATATGACTCAAGGCCTTGGGAGCAGGGGCGGCCAGCGCATTTGGGCGTTTTGGGTCAAGCCCTCCACTCCCAGATTGAGATGCACCAGAATTATGGCGGGGTTGTGCCCGAACTGGCTTCACGTGATCATATCCGGCGAGTTATTCCTTTATTAAACAAGGTCTTAAAAGAGGCTAATTGCCCGATAGAGGCTGTTGACGCAATTGCGTATACCCAAGGACCGGGATTGGCTGGGGCCCTACTAGTAGGCTCAGCCTTTGCCAATGCCCTAGCAAGCTCTCTCAAAAAGCCCATCATTGGTGTTCATCATCTCGAAGGCCATCTCTTATCACCGCTCTTGGCGAATGAGGGTAAAAGGGGTCCTGAGTTTCCTTTTATTGCCCTCCTAGTATCCGGCGGTCATACCCAACTGATGCTGGTTAATGGAATCGGTCAATACCAACTTTTGGGGGAAACCGTCGATGATGCCGCTGGGGAGGCTTTTGATAAAACCGCCAAATTGCTCGGTCTAGATTATCCGGGGGGTGCAGCCCTCTCAAAACTCGCCGAGGGTGGCCAACGGGGCCGCTTTGAACTACCCCGTCCGATGCTGCATTCAGGAGATTTAGATTTTTCGTTCTCGGGTCTCAAAACAGCGGTTTTGAATCAGGTCAAAAAAGCGGAAGCCAATAACACTCTGAACGAAAAATTTCGCAGGGATATTGCCTTTGCTTTCGTTGAATCCCTTGTAGAGGTTATTACCCATAAAGCAATGAACGCACTCGATAAGACGGGTTGTCACGATCTAGTACTTGCTGGCGGTGTAGGTGCCAATCGACAACTCCGCGCAGCACTTACAAATATGGCTCATCAAAAAGGGGGGGCTGTCCATTACCCGCCTCTAGAGCTTTGTACAGACAACGGGGTCATGATCGCCTTTGCGGGCACTCTTCGCCTCCTACAAAAAGAATCTAACACCCCTAATTTAAAGGGAAGTTTTGATATTAAACCGCGTTGGGA
>DBCI01000041.1:0-234 GCA_002292975.1 Polynucleobacter sp. UBA962
TTCAGCCAAGGAGTTGACGATATAACGCATCCGATCAATTGCGTCTGGAGCATATTTACTGTTTGGAAAGCGCTCTGAAATGACCTTGAAGGACTCAAAGGCTTCCTTTGCAGCCTTAGGGTCGCGCTCACTTAAATCTTGACCAGTGAGCTTGCCCATAAAACCGAGATCATCATTAAAGGTAATTAAGCCCTTAAGGTAATAGGCGTAATCGAGATTTGGGTTGCCTTGATG
>DBCI01000041.1:262-3377 GCA_002292975.1 Polynucleobacter sp. UBA962
TTAATAAAGCGATCAATTTGTACTAAGGCTTGTGCTGGTTCTTGTGCTTTCCAAAAACAGTAGGCCGAGTTAATTTGTGCTTGTTGCGAGTAGGGGCCAAAAGGGAAGCGCGCTTCAAGCTTCTCAAAATATTGACCGCATTTATCAAAATCACCCTCAGACATCTTGTCCTTGGCTTCCGTAAAGAGCTTAGTCTCAGACCATGCCACGGTTTCATCAGGATTGGTATTTGCACAAGCGCCTAAGAGGGCAGTGGCACAAATCAGGAGAGCAAGCTGGACAAGCCTTACACTAGCAAGATGGCGCCCCACGGTGGGTAAGTTCAACACATTAAGGTCCTTCAAGCGTGGCATTGCCGCAAACTCCTAATCCGAATCCTTCTGATTATATCGATGATGAGGATTTCATTGCTTTAGAGATTCCAGACCATATGGCTGGTGAGCGTTTGGACAAGGCATTGGCCCATTTTTTAAGTGACTATTCTCGCAATCGCCTGCAAGCATGGGCGAGCCAAGGTGCCGTATTGGTCGATGGTAAGGTCGTGAAGGCGCGACAGATCCTGCGTGGCGGGGAGCAAATTCGGGTATTTCCCCAAGAGATGCCAGAGCAGCATGCCTTTTTGCCCGAGAACATTCCCTTGGATTGCATCTTTGCAGACGACACGATTTTGATCTTTAATAAAGCTACTGGCATGGTGATGCACCCAGCAGCTGGCAACTGGAGTGGGACCGTTCTGAATGGCCTGCTCTTTCATTACCCTGAATTACAAGATCTGCCGCGCGCGGGCATTGTGCACCGACTTGATAAAGATACTTCTGGATTATTTGTGGTAGCTCGCACTGCGCTTGCACAAACCGCTATCGTGCGTTTATTGCAAGACCATTTGGTTGAGCGCCGCTACTTAGCATGGGTCTGGGGTGATACTCCCTTGCGGGGTACGATTGATGCCGCTGTCGGTCGTGATCCACGCGATCGACTCAAGATGGCGGTGGTGAGCGCTAGTCAACAAGGTGCAAAGTCTGCTGTGACCCATTACAAACGTCTGGCATTAGGATCGCTCGGTAATGCCAAGGTCTCGCTCTTAGAGTGCCGCCTAGAAACTGGTCGTACTCATCAAATCCGAGTGCATCTGGAGTCACTGGGATATCCTCTCTTGGGTGATCCGATTTATCGTAAGAAAATACCGGCAGCAGCCAAAGAGCTGAGCCTACAACGGCAAGCATTACATGCCTTTGCCCTACAGTTCATGCATCCCAAAACCCAAACACCGATGAACTGGTTTGCTCCTATTCCCCATGATTTATTGACTCTCAATACGACCGTGCATTTGAGCGAAGCGGTTTTGCCCCAGGCGCAATCTCTTTTGGCATCCTCGGAAGATTAAATGAGTGCTCTAGAACTCATTCGGCCAAACTGGCCAGCCCCGGAGAATATCCATGCGCTTACCACCACTCGAACGGGTGGATTTAGTAAGCCCCCATTCGATTTATTGAATCTCGGTGCCTACGCTGGCGATGAATTGAGTTCAGTGATACAAAACCGTCAGGTATTGGATGCGCTACTGCCACAAAGTCCCTATTGGATTAAACAAGTGCATGGCACTCGCGTGCTCACGGTGCAGGGAAGCAATTCAGGTATTCATGAGAACGTGGTCGAGGCAGATGCCGCGTTTACCCAAACACCGCATACGGTATTAAGTATTTTGTCCGCGGACTGTATGTCAGTCTTGTTTACCAATCAAGCAGGAACTGCGATTGCTGCCGCCCATGCTGGCTGGCGGGGATTATGTAAAGGTGTCCTTGAGAACACCGTGACCTTATTTTTACAAGAGCAGGCCGAGGTGGCTAATCAACTTATCGCTTGGATCGGTCCGAGCATTTCTGCACCACGCTATGAGGTGGGTAGCGAAGTGCGCGATGCCTTCTTAAGAGAGGCTGAGCAACGAGGTCACGCGCTTAGTGAGTCTTGCTTTGAGAAAAGCGTGAATGCCCAGCGTTATATGGCCGATTTACCCAAAATTGCCAAGGAACGCCTCAATGCCATGGGTGTTGAAGCGGTCTATGGTGGAGATCTTTGCACGTTTAGCAACCCAGAACGGTTTTATTCCTATCGCCGCCAAAACCCCACCGGGCGATTTGCTAGTCTGATCTGGTTTAATCCAAGGCCTTAAAATGGAGGGACTCAGAAGCATATTGGCTTTTAACCGCTTGCAGGCTAGGGTTAGTGCTTATAACCCTAGAGCAATAATCGTCTGAGAATAGGGTTGTACTGTTTAGTTTGTTTTACATATTGAGACCGCATGAATGATGAACGTGGGTAATTCTCCAACACTGGCACCGCAATATATGGCAATGATTCCTCCTGAGAAACTCTCGGAGATCCAAAAAAAGTATTTTGATGAACTTGGTAAATTGGGGAAAGATCCAGATTCCATCGAGATCAAAGACCGACGCTTTCAAGGTAAGGCTTGGCAAAATCCATGGAGTAAAGCACTGGTCTCCACCTATCTACTCAACTCACGCTATCTCAATGATCTGGTGCATGCTGTAGAAACGGATTCTAAGACTCTACAGCGGATTGAGTTTGCGACCCAGCAAATGATTGATGCTTTATCACCGGCTAATTTCTTTGCTACCAATCCAGAGGCATTGGAGACCATCTTGCAAACGCAAGGGCAGTCTATCCAAAAAGGGATTGTTAATTTACTGGGCGACTTGGGCAAAGGAAAAGTTAGTCAGACCGACGAGAGTGGCTTTGAGGTTGGCAAGAACTTGGCACAAACTGAAGGTGCTGTGGTGTTTCGGAACAAACTCTTTGAGTTGATTCAGTACAAACCACTGACCGAGCAGGTCTACGAGCGCCCATTCTTAATGGTGCCGCCTTGTATTAATAAGTATTACATCTTGGATCTGCAACCCGATAACTCCGTCGTGCGTTATATGGTGAATCAAGGCCACACTGTGTTCTTAGTCTCTTGGAAAAATGCGGATGCCAGTATGGATCGGATTACTTGGGACGATTATGTTGGTCAAGGAGTCTTAGAGGCAATTCGGGTGACTCAAGAAATTAGCCAACAGGACAAAATCAATATCTTAGGCTTTTGTGTCGGCGGTAC
>DBCI01000041.1:3433-4121 GCA_002292975.1 Polynucleobacter sp. UBA962
AGCCTTACCTTGCTCACCACCTTATTGGATTTTACGGACACCGGCATTCTTGATGTCTTCATCGATGAGTCTTTGGTCAAACTGCGTGAGAAAACCATCGGCGGATCAGAGGGTCGTTATGGACTACTCTCAGGACTCGAGCTGGGGAATACCTTCTCATTCTTGCGACCCAATGAATTGGTGTGGAACTACGTAGTGGATAACTATTTGAAGGGAAACTCACCGCCTCCTTTTGATCTGCTCTACTGGAATGGGGATTCCACCAACCTACCGGGCCCGATGTATTGCTGGTACTTACGCCATACTTATTTGCAAAATGATTTGGCCAAACCTGGAGCCCTGAAAGTCTGCGGCGAGTCGATTGATCTCGGAAAAATTACCTGCCCTACCTATGTGTATGCATCGCGCGAGGATCATATCGTGCCCTGGCATTCGGCGTATCAGAGCACCCAAATTTTGAAAGGACCCATCCGTTTTGTAATGGGCGCCTCGGGCCATATCGCAGGCGTGATTAATCCGCCTCATAAGAAAAAACGTAATTACTGGACTAATAGTCAATTACCTAAAAAGCCTGAGCAATGGTTAAAGGGCGCCGAGGAGATTGCAGGCAGTTGGTGGCCCGATTACAGCGAGTGGTTAACGCAGTACGGTGGCAAGAAAGTTGCTGCCCCAAGCGAATATGGCGGTG
>DBCI01000089.1:0-5406 GCA_002292975.1 Polynucleobacter sp. UBA962
GCTAACTCGCCCCGGGTCGAAAAACTCCTCACCGAAATTAGTGAGGTCAAGAACTTATTGCAGTCGCATGTGGCAGGTAACTTCTGGGGCAATTTGCAGCAAGAGAAGACCCACCTCACCGAAGTGATTAAGCATCTTCTTAACACTGGCTTTTCTCCACAACTGTGTGCTGACATTACCCGCAAACTGCCAGAGACCTCAGACCTCTCCACCCTCTTACAAAGTGCGCGCGATCAAATTAAAGGGATGGTCAAAACGGTCGATGCCTTTGCGATGTTTGATAAGGGTGGTGTCTTTGCCTTCATTGGTCCCACAGGTGTCGGTAAGACCACCACGGTTGCCAAAATTGCAGCGCGCTGTGTCTTGCGCTATGGTCGCAATCAGGTCACCTTGCTCACCACCGATACCTATCGGATTGGTGCACAAGAGCAACTCAAGGTCTTTGCCAAGATCTTGGGATTAACGGTTACGTCTTTGCGCGATGGTGAAGATCTTTCTTCTAAGTTAAAAGAACTCTCGGGTCGCAAAATTGTGTTGCTCGATACCGCCGGTGTGAGCCAACGCGACACCCTGATGCTTGAGCAATCCAAAACCTTACAAGATGGCTCCCAAACTGCGGTGCGGATCTTGGTGATGAGCTCCACCACCGATTTACGCACCCAAGAAGAGGTGATCAAACTGCATAACCAAGCTGCTCAGAGTAATGGGGTGGGTAAGATTGAGGCGGCGGTCATTACCAAGATTGATGAGGCAGCGCATATTGCTCCGGTGGTCGATAGCATTATTCGGCATGACATGCCATTGCTCTTTATCTCCAATGGTCAGCGTGTTCCCGAAGACTTAAGCTTGCCCGATTTGGATTATTTAAGCCATCGCGCGATTCAAGCGCGGGCGTTCTCCGATGATCTGTCCTACAGCGATGAGCAGATCCCTGCAATTTTCTCCAATAACTTGGGTGACTGGATCAAAACCTCGTAATGGCTGAGAGCGTTACACAAGCTGGGGCTGATCAAGCAGAGGGTCTGCGCACTATTTTTGGGGCAGAGTCTAGCTGTGTAGTTTGCTTAGCAAGCGCTCTTGACTCCGATACCACCATTCATTTAGGTCATGGTATTGCCCATGCCCTCAAAAACGCTGGGCATAACACTTTATTGGTCGATGAGTTTGGGCTCTCCGAGCGCAGAACCATGTCCGGCTTTTTATACCCCACCCGCTACGATTTAGCCCAAGCCTTTAACAATGGTGTGGATTTAATGAAGGCCGTGCGTGCCATTGACGATCACTTTTGGTATGCCACCGCTACCAAAGTTCGCTCGATGAATGATCGTCATCAGATTAAGTTACCCACCCTCGATGAGCGTCTTTTAAATGCAGGCTTAAGTATTGATTACATCTTGCTTCCCACCAATGATCCCAATGCCAACATCCTCTCGTTTTATGGCAAGCAGATCAAACGTTTTGTGGTGAGCTCACCCGATCACGCCTCCTTAAGCCGTGCCTTGGCCATGGTGCGCGAGATGTCGGTCTTACAAAGTGATGAGAGTTATCCGGTCTTAATCATTGGCGGAGAGTCTGAAGAAGAAGGTCAAGCGGCCTTTCAGAAACTAGCGGACGCCTCACAATCCGCTCTTCGCCAAGCCTTGCACTTTGCGGGTTGGGTGAAAGCGTTTATGGCGAGCCGGATTGTGGTTGACCCGGAAGACAATGAGATTAGCGTACCGGTCGCAGGCCCTGTCAGCGAATTTGTTTTACCGGTCGACTTCTTTAAGACGATTTCAGCAAAAATAACGGCTTAGACTCATTTGTGCCGTATTATTTGTCTACTGTTTTCATGACTGACTTTGAATGCCTCCTCGCAATCCCGCTGCTTATCAGGCGCAAGACCTAAACGATGCCATTAATACGCATTTGCCTTTGGTAAAGCGTATTGCATACCAAATTGCGTCGCGCTTGCCCCCCAATGTGGAAGTGGATGATTTAGTCCAAGAGGGTTTAACCGGTTTACTCGATGCCTTAAAGCGCTACGAACCCCAACCCAATCTTAATTTTGAGGTCTATGCCCGCACCCGGATTCGGGGGGCGATTTACGATGCCTGTCGGCGCAATGACATCCTGCCACGCAACCAGCGTGACGAGCTCGTTAACCTGGAAAAGAAAACGCGTTCTTTAGAGCAAACGCTAGGACGCCATCCGACTGAAATTGAAATTGCAGACGCCTGCGAAATTAGCCTCGCTGAATATCATGGGGTGATGGGCACGATGGTCAACCTCATGCCGCTCGATGATTTATCCGAAGACATGTTACCTGCTGATCTGGATTCGGATCCAATGCAAGCGGCCTCGATGCGTCAATTTGCCGATCGCATTGCCTTGATCTTAGAAGGCTTACCCGAGAACGAACGCTTGGTCATGGCACTGCATTACCAAGAGGATTTATCGTATCGAGAAATTGCGCAGGTGATGAACCTCACGGCTGGTCGCATTAGCCAGATTCACACCCAAGGCATGATCCGCATTCGGGCGAAGTTGAAGATCGCCTAAGTTAAAGATCGCCTAAGGCCTTACTACACCTTACGAGATAGCACCCCACCCACAGCACCGGGTACTTCCCCATCACTGCCATAGGTTGCGCCAGGAGCTTGCTGGGCAATAAAGGATTGCATCGCAGCACTGCGTTGCATCGCAAGACGAATCAAATCCCCATTGATTTGATGATCAACCGAAGCCTGGTCTAAAAGACCATGCAAGATCTGCTTTTCCTCTTCGGGATATTGGTTGATATCGGCTTTGAGTTTCTCAGGACCCTCAGGGTAGCCGTTGATTAACTCAAGCGCCACGCGGGTTTGCTCCAGTGCCTCGGGTAGAGCATCCATATTGTTGGTCTCAAGAGTTTGTCGCAAGCGTGCAACAGCACCGGCGATTTGTTCGAGAAGCGACTTGAGTTCAGCAAAGGTCATAGGGTTGTGGGATCTGTTTCGTTGGCGATAGCATACGCTAAGCCCCTTACTGCTTCAAGTCAAACAAATTGGGGGGGTATTACTTGGAGCGAACTTTGCTACCAAGCGCTGCGATTGTATCGCCCATCATGCCGTTGGCAATCTTTTGGTAATCGATCTCAAACTCACCCGCATCAATCTTCGCTCGGATCTTATCCAAGAGAAGTTTATCGGTCGTTTTATCGGTTTTGAGCTCTTCTTTAATCTCGGCTAATTTGGCAGTGAGGCTGATATCTAAACTAACACCGGGGCCTTTTAGGGCCGCAGCTTTGGGATCGACTGCAGCAGGCAAAGGAGGTTTTTGGGCGACATCCACCCTGCCAGGCTCTTTGCCAGACGGAATTAGGGGTGTACTGTCGTTAATCTTCATCGTTATCCTTTTTTACTGCATTTACCTTAACTTACTACCTACACCCTCTACTTTAACGCTCTAGGGTGATTTCAACAACACCAGGCCGAATGACCTTGCCCTGTAGCACTTGTCCATCATTTAACCTGACCCGCACCATATCACTAATCATGCCTTGAGTTTGGGCGGTTCCCGAACCGGTTACCTGAAAATCCCGCCCCTTCAAAAGGATGGTGACAGGATCTCCTACTTTGATAACGGCAGTTTCTCGTAAATCGTTTAGCCCAATCGGCATCCCCATTTGGATGGGGCGGGTTAAGACCCGATCATCCGCCTGCCTAGGGGTACGGATAACGTCATCCGGTACGCTGGTCAGGTCTCCATTAATAATGCGCATATCTGAGCTGGAGAGCCGGCTACCGGCCTGTAAATAGCGGGTGGAGACCACATAGTCCCCATAGACCCGCACCATTAAGGGCACGTTATAAAGCCAGGCAGACTTTAAGCAACGTAGTTGAATTAGGCTGCGCCCCCATAAACGAACATTAGGGGCTGATAGAACCTCAATCGTACCCCCTGGGCAGGCCGGCAGGTTTAGTGAGGGGTCCAGAAAATCAATTTCGGTCCGAAAGCCCGATACCGTTGGACTTCTTTGAATAAAACGCCAGATATTGTTTTGCACCTCCAAGGGAATCCCTGGAGCCTGGAGAGCCTGATTTTGGGTGGCATTGACTTGGTTTTGAGCTTGGCTTTGAGCCTGATTTTGCGCATAGAGCGGGGTAAGCCAAGCGAGCCCCAATAGGATCAATAGGCTAAATCGTGGAGAGCAAAAGCGACTCATCGTGTGAAACGGTCAATCGCTACCCAATAATGGGCTCGGCTAGCCCCATCCAAGGCAATACCGCCCAACCAGGCTGGTTTTGCAAGGGAATGGGGTAGCTCCAAATGGACGTTCATGGTTTGCATGCCAATAAACTCATGGGCATAGATCTCATAGCTTTGATTGCCCACTCGCAGCTTCAGTTGGATCTTGGGGTCTTCAATCTCGCCTAGCTGATCCCAGATATTTTTCTCGGACTGAACGATCGTGTCGTAAGACATGTACTGAACCGCGGGAATCGCATACAACTCGTCATGACGAATGAAGTTCACAATCGGCATCCGAATCAGACTTGAGGGGCAACTAATACGAATCCCCTTCTCCATCACCTCAATACTGCCAGCAATTGATGCCAACATGCCACCGACTGCCACCACTTGATCTTCGGTTGGGGTCACCGCATCGAGATCCACGAACACCATCGAGCCCTGCTCGACCGCAAAAATACTGGGGCATGGGGGCAAAATACTGAGGCAGGTCACCAAGGTCTGAGCGATATCTGGGTCGGCATACACTTCATCAATTAATAACTCATCGGTCAATCCCTCAAATCGTTTCTTCAGAGATTGCTGCCCAACACGCACCAAATCATCTTGCTGATCACAGAGTAGATGGTCGATTTCACTGCGGCTCCAGCCCTTGGCCTTTTGTGCGGTCATGCGCACCGCTTGCAATCGATTTAAGCTAGTACGCCGCTGAAAGGTGTACTGCGCATGGTGATCAATAAACTCAGTAGCAACTGATTTATCCAGCGAACTCATATCGTTGATCTCCGTCGGACTTACCGGGGTATTGAATGCTGCATTCAAGGAGGCAATAGTATCCCCTGAACTCGTCATTGGATTTAAAAAGGGTTTGAAGATCGCATCCAGATCCTGAATGGTTTGATCTAAGCGTTTATTAATAATGTCACTGGAGGTCGGATAGTCAATAATCGGGTCGACCATACTGTTTTGTGCAATGGCGCGATTTTTAAAAGAATCGACTGCCACGTGCACATTGCCTAAGCTGGCGTGTACCTCGGATAGGGAATGCGCAATACTTTGTTTATTAAAGCGCAGTAATTGTTTCCAGAACTCTTTTTTCTGGATTTCTAGTTGGGTCAGGTCTTGCGTGTTTGAGCCTCCATCCTGACCTTCCGATCCAGGTGATACGTTCTCGGTCTCAGAGCGCACAATCTC
>DBCI01000089.1:5469-11837 GCA_002292975.1 Polynucleobacter sp. UBA962
GAACTCGTGGGACGATGAACCTTTAGTTGCTGACTCAGTTCAGTTGCAAAATTACTCAGCTCGATCATGCGCGCGCCGTCTAGGGCATTTGCTAGGTCAACGCAATGCATGATCAAACTATCAAAATTACCGAGATCCTGCGATTGCGCGATCGCCAAGCCCTCGAGGGCTCGGTCAATATCCACCAGAAATAATGGGCGCTCTTCAGCCATGGTGGTCAATCCACTTCTTTAACTCAGAAACAGCTTCGCCTAATTGCTCTAGCTCTTTTTTCCACTCATCGGCTGATTGCATGACCCGATTGGCATCTTGTTCAAAGATTTGTAAGGAGCCGGAACTGGAGATGGCTGAGTGGGTTTTGCGCATCCGTTGATCTAATTGATCGTGCAGCTCTTTCACCAATCCCTCGGTCTGGGTCACGGTCGACTCCACTTCCTCGATGAGGCCATTAAGCTTTTCGGTCTCGGCTGCTAATTGCTTCCCCGAGTGATTATCGAGAATGGCCAAATAAAGACGGATGCCCTGCTGCTTTAGGGCAGCAAACGCCTCCTGAATCTGCTCGGGCACTTCAATCGCTTCAATGCTTGAATCTGTTTCCAGCTCGGGTGGGTGGCCGACCTCGCTCGCCTGGCGACTGAGCATTGAGATCGACTGTCTTAACTTAATGCCTAACTCGTTGACCATATGAAAGCGCTCACTCAGGCCATCAAGCTCTTTATGTAACTCGTCTTTAAAGGCCTGGTGCCGCTTGGAGGTCAAACGCTCCGCCTTGCGATCCACTTGATTATTGGTCCAGCGTTGCGCGATGGATGATTTGGAGGCGCTATCGGTATAGACCAACATTTTCTTAAAGCGACTGACCAAGAATGCACTCAGCAAGGCTAAGAGAGAAGACAACACACTAATTAGTAATAAGATCGATGGCAGGTTGCCATAGGCTTCATTGAGAGCGGGTGGCTGTAAGCCGCTCTTTTGAGCTGCCAGCCGAATATTTTTGGGATCTGCAGTAATCGTGCGCACTGTGATCACTTGCTTATTAAAGTCTTGCAAAGCCCGCAAACTCGGCTGAGCCCTGGTTTGCCAAATGGTGGCTCGCAACTTGGTCGTTAACTCAATGGCTTTGGGGTTTGGCTTTGCGCCAGGCGCCGGTTTAAGAACAGCGGCATCCAATAAATTACGCTGATCAATAGTCTCAGCAAGCGTTTTGTTTAGTTCCGCGATGATTGCAGCGTCGGTCAAATTAATATGCCACGCCTTACTCGCTTTAATGAATGCATCAGCGCTCATGGCCATCTTGTAGAGCGGAGAATCTTCAGGAGTCTTTGCAGGATCCAATAGGCCCGCAGGCGCTACAAAGGGAACTAAGATTTGGGCTAAGAGTTTAATGTTGTTGAGCTCAATCTCTTGGTTCGTTAGGCTTGTGATGGAACTGTCCACTTGCGCAGCTAATGCAATCACATCGCTAGCATTTTGCAGCACTGGAATGCTCTTAGGATCAGGAACTGCAGTAATGGCTTCTTTGGGGGAAGGATTGAAGGCTTCTTCCAATGAACTAAATAAAGAATGCGCTAAGCCATCGAGCGCTCCAAAGAACGAATCTGGTCTTAAGGTTGAGGTTACATCTGTTTCTTTTACTGCCTCCTTTGAAGTTTCATTTACAAGCTCCTTAGTGGCGTCTTTGCTAGCATCCTTCGGGGCTTCCTTAGGAGGGGCAACTGGCTTGGGTGCCTCTCGGGTCTTATTAATGACCTGAACTTGATCTAAGAATTGCTTGAGATCTTTATCGGATTTTTTAAGACTTGCAAACCATGCGGTATCAAAGGGATGGGGCCGGTTAATTTGATCAGCGAGATCCTTCAACACAAAAGGGAGTTTGATGGCAATCGCTTGCTCCACCGAGATCTCATTGGCATACCGATCTTCATTGATCCAGTGACGCTCTGCTAAAAATGCCGCCATTCCGGTGAGGATGGAAATAATCAGAAATACGAAACTCAGAATGGGCCAGGCGTGCGCAGGTTTTGGGGAAACAAAAACCGTGTCTTTGACACTATCGTCTTGGCTTGTTTTAGCCTTTGTATTGGTATTTTCCATTTGACTATCCACGCTCTTAATTTGTCAGTACTTTAACGATCGAGTAATCTAAACCACCATAGTGAACCGAATTAGCCCCCTCATTCATGGCCACATGAAAAGGCCCAGCGATTTTATGGACCCTAAATCCAAGGCCCATACGCCCACGTTCCTTGAGCACAATCACCCAGCTCGGATCCTCACAATCACGACTCCAAGCGCCTTGTGTGAGCGCTGCTTGCACCGGCTTTAACAGTACGTGATGGGGTTTTAAATAAACCGGCTCCCCTTCATGCACCACAATGCCGTCAAGCCGCAAGACATTCGCAGACTGCAAAGGCTGTTTGCAAATAAAGCTGGCATAAATTTGCCGTGCTGAGATCGCACAATGCTGTCCATTGATCTCAACGCCAAGCCAGTACTCTGAAAGCGGGGTGCTCATGCTGAACTTTTCTGCCTAGAAGACCTACTATATAGATAAGATAACAGAGCGATGCCAAACAATAAAAGTGCTGCCACAAACCCACTTGCCGCATCCCCTAAACCACTCAATATATCGATTACTTTGTTCTCTAAAATACGGCGCTGTCCAAAGTAATCCTCCAAACTCTCGGTCCAACGTTTGTGTTGCCAAGCAATCAAATCGCTTGATTTCACGCGGATCGGTTTAGCGCTATTTAGATCAACCATTTCTTTGCCTAAATTACTGAGTTGCTGCGCTAATTGCATTAGGTTATTGGCTGCATCGGTTCGCCAATCCGATGGAATCGTGCTCATAAAATCCGCTTTGTATTGCGCAGCTAATTTTTTTGCATCTGGGTCGGTGATGAAGATCACGTCTTGTGGCAAGGCAAACTTAATCCCGGTGTTATTGCCTGTAAAGATGGTGCCTTTAGAACCCCGTATGAATAAATTGAGTTCCCGTTTATCACGCGACACGCGCATCGCTAATTCAGAGAGTGGTTTTTCACTCAAGGCGCTATAAAAACCCATCACCGACTCAAGCTTGGTCTCGCTAACGGAAAGGATAGTATCGCCTACCTTGACCCCAGAGAGTTCTGCAAAGGAGCCAGGCTCTAGTGCAGCCACCACTGGTTTAATAATTTGCAAACTAGGTTTTGATAATTTATTTTCGTAATCGGCAAAAAACTCAAATGCTTTTTGCACGGCAGGATCAAGCTCTAGCCGTTGATCACCTACTTGCGTTGGCGATTTCACGGGTTCAGCTACGGGTGTTTTTTCAGTCAAATTATTGGGTGGACGCTTGCTGATTTTTTTCATCAGCATGTCATAGCGTTGCGGTCCCACGAAATCCGCAAAGCGAGGTTGTTTCACGGTCAAGTTCTTAAAGTTAACCGCTGCCTCGGTTAAATCTCCCGCTGCATTAAATAAAACACCAAGAGCAATGACGAGCAAGATGCTGGCAAAGCTCAAGAACCAAACATGGATAGACCGCTTCGATTCATTAGGCATACGTGAAGTAATCTTTACTTATTTTTTACGAATCGCTTGATTCAGAATGAAACGGCTCTTGAGGGTCTCGACTTCGCGGTGTTCAGCCAAGAGCTGTACCTCCGTTTTACGTTTGTCCATCAATAAACGACAGCTAGCAAGATCATCGATCCAATCACCTGAGCGCATCTCGATGACTGCTTTTTCAAGGATCTCGCGACCGGTTGATTCATTGGCCTTGACCCGAGCAACCAATAATTTCACCTCATCAGCGTCTTTTAGGGTGAGCTCCACAAAATAGGTTCTGGCAAACCGATGATGAATCGCCGCCAATGCATACTGATGCTCTTGCAGAATAAAGCGAATCAGGAGGCCATCCTCTGCCACAATCGGCTCGACCGATAAGTCCGTTATGCCTGCCTGGCGATGCCACTCTAAATCGGTTTCTTGTGCCTCAGGGGATTTTTTAGGAAAGGCCCGGGTCTCAAAATAAATTTGGTACAAGGTCTCCGGAAAATGTTTCTCTACCGCTAGATTTTTGAGAACCTCAGCCGTCGAGGTAATTCTGAGGCGCTCTGCCATCAGATCTAACTTCATACTGGTTATTTTTTGATTAATCACATCTTCTAGCTGATGTGTTTTTTGCAAGCTTCCCAGCAAAACCGGTTCTAATTTTGCTTTTTCACTCTCTTCGGGTGAGATCGGCTTTGGCTCTTCTTTTTTCTTCGTTAGCAAGTCTCTTAAAAAAATGATGGTGACAAAGCAAAAAAGGATGGCACAAACCACCACGATCCACTTTCCCACGGTCATATTTTGAAAGAATGCCAACATATATTCACTACCTAAACCTTTAGTTTAACGAATGCCCCATGCATTATCCATGCTCCATTGCCCTATTCTAGACTGCCCATTTAGGGGTGGTATGAAGGCCTGGCGATTGGCCCCTAGCCCTCTGTAAAAGGCTCCTGATAGTAGGGACAAGAAAGGGCTTGCAGTGACTCTAACGCAGCCCGCTGCATGGCTGGCAATAGTGCTATGGGGGTCTGTCCTAATTCTTGGGCAACTGCCAAAATTGCACGGATTTGAGAACCAGCCTGTGACTGGTGCGCATTTGGCTGATGAGTCAGCTGTTCACACAAACTTGCAGCAATCTTGACACGATCAAAGGCATATTGGCTTTGACTATGGAGTCGAGACTGAGCGCGTCCATAGTGATCCAAGCAAAGCAGATAATTGGCAGTCCTAATCTGAGTCAATACATCTCTTAAAAGAGCAGTGCTTTGGAATAGCCAATGCTCATCGATTTCCAAACAGATTACCTGAGGGTCAAGACGATGCTTGCTCGTAAATTGATGGAGCCCCTGTAAGAGGTCTTGGCTAAAACGCGGATGATTGAGGGATAAGGACAATGGCAGATCAATGGATAAGCAAAAATTATTTTGCTTATCTTTCAAATTGGTTTGAAAGCGCTGGTGTAAGATCTCAAGATAAGCAAACCAGTGATCTAAATGGCGCAGATCATGTGGCAACATCATTTCTGCTCCCAGCACACGTCCCTGAGCATCTTTTTGCAGTGCGGCGTGCGCTGAACTGGCTATCGAATGGGATGGATAAGACATCACACTCTGGGCCTCATGCATCACGAGCCTGTTACCACCTTGTAACTTAGCCTCTCTTAAAGCAAAGTCTGCTTTGGTAATCCATACGTCAAGGCTTTGTGTACTGGGTAAGTAAATGGGGCAACAGCCGATGCTCATCGTCACTTGATACTGCGTTTGCTGGATTTGAAAAGGCTTGCGCATTTCCTCAAGTAATCGCTCACAAATAACAGTCCCTTGGCTTGATAAGGATTCAGGATGAAGTCCACGTACTATCAAAACAAACTCATCGCCCCCAAAGCGAGCAATGACATCATCGGCACGTAAGACCGATAGTAAGCGCTGAGAGAAAGCGGCTAGTAATGCATCACCAAATGCATGCCCTGTTTGATTAGCCTGTTTGAAGTGATCAATGTCTATAAAGCAAAACAGGGCCGCCCCTTCTAAGCTACTCAGTAGCTCAGGGATGCGCTGCTCTAAGAAACGGCGATTGGGTAACTTGCAAAGCGAATCGACAAAGACGAGATTCTCAATTTCATCTTGACTAAGGGTATGAAGCTGGAGTTGAGTGGCCGCAGCCATAATCTAGATCGAACTTAATCGTACCAAGAAGCGCCAAGATACCAGCGATTTAGTTTTGATGCGACCCGCGCGTTCTCAATCGCACTTCGGGTGCTTTCCATTTCTTTTAAGACCCTAGCATTGGGTTCATAGAGTTCACAGCCAACCCGCACTCTGTCCATGGCGATACCTGGGCGATTATTGCGGATAATTAAATCAATCGGGCCCGAACGCGATTTCAAACGCTCAAAAAAACCACCATGCCAATAGCGTCCAATATCAACTTGGGTTGCGTCTAAGCGAATATCGAGCTGAATCCCTTGCGCACTAATATCCACTACTTTGGTCAATAACTCCTGACCTGCGCCTAAGCTCAAGACAAAATAAAGGTCTTCATCCATCGGAGCAAGCGTTCTAAATTGTTTACGGCGCTGAATGAGAATCAAGTCGGTTGGCATAGAGCCGATTAATTCCCCTTTTTCGTTGATCTTTAGGATCCGGGTCATAAACTGCATCTTGCCATTAGGACCACTCAAGACCGCAATATGGTCTTTGCCCAGCAACTCCGCGGCACTGCCACCATGTAACTTGAACATCAAATCATGGGTTGTATCAATACGTAGTACCTCCACGGGCACGCCAGCGACTTCGCCTCCAAGTGGATATAAGCCCCCAAAGGGGTTG
>DBCI01000099.1:0-13425 GCA_002292975.1 Polynucleobacter sp. UBA962
GTAGTGACAACACCAACGCTAATTGACAGCGCCATACACAAATACGCAAATTGCCAAGCCTCGGCAAGATAAATCCCGGTAGTTGTCTCTGCTCGTGCTGCCAACCATAGCGCCCCAGCCCCCGCCCAAATCATGGCCAAGCGATAACCGGTTTGATAACTAGCAGCTAGTGCAGCTTGGTATTGTGCTTTCGCCGACTCAATCCGAAAAGCGTCCAAAGCAATATCTTGGGTCGCGGACCCAAACGCAACTAAGAGCGCAAACCAAACGATCGGCTCTAAGTTTTGTTTGGGATCGGTGGTTGCCATCCCTATTAACCCAAAAATAATTAAAGCCTGTGCAAACAATAGCCAGCTTCGGCGCCGACCCAGTCGTTTGGTCAAAAATAGAATGGGGACACGATCGACCAATGGCGCCCATAACCATTTACCCGCATAGAACAAGGCAACCCACGATAAGTACCCAATTGTGCTGCGGTCTATTCCGGCTTCGCGCAACCAAAATCCCAAGGTACCCAAAACCAGTAATAGCGGGAGGCCTGCGGAGAATCCCAAGAAAAACATGCGAACGCTGGGCCACTCTAAATAGACCCGTAAGTCCTTACCCCAGGATTGAATGCTATTGAGTGCCACGCACGCGATAGATAGCCAAGCTACCTAATAGATTGGGCGCCCACTGAACAACCTTACCCTCGTGCAATACAACTCGGCCCATTATGTCAATCCCTAATTTGTGTGCCAAGGCCTCAAAGTCGGCAATGGTTAGAACACGAACGTTCGGAGTATTAAACCACTCATAGGGCAAAGACTTCGATACCGGCATTCTTCCCAGAGCTACCGCATAGCGATGGGACCAGTGACCAAAATTTGGGAAAGAAACTACACACTGCTTACCGACTCGCACGACCTCGCGCAAGATTCGTTCGGTCTGATGGATGGTCTGCAAGGTCTGCGATAAAACAACGGTATCAAAGCTCTGGTCTTCAAATAATGCTAACCCGCCCTCTAGATCTTGTTGAATGACATTTAGGCCCTTTTTTACACAGGCCAATACGGATGCATCCATGATTTCTACACCGTAGGTCTTCACATGACGCTTTATCCGAATAAACTCTAAAAAGGAACCATCACCGCAACCTAAATCTAATAAGGAGGAGCTCGGGGTAACCCAGTTCGCAATCGCGTCGAAGTCTGCTCTTAATTGCATCGATCCTCCGCCACTTTTTCAAAATAAGCGCGTACTAGATTGTGATAACGGGCGTCATCTAATAAAAAAGCATCATGTCCATGTGGAGCATCTATTTCTGCATAACTAACATTTGCTTTGTTATCGAGTAATGCTTTCACAATTTCTCGGCTTCGATCCGGGGAAAAACGCCAATCCGTGGAAAAACTCACCACCAAGAAGTGAGCTTGTGCTGCAGAGAGGGCTTGACTTAAATCACCGCCAAAGCGTTTTGCTGGGTCAAAATAATCTAGCGCCCGTGTAATCAGTAGATAAGTATTGGCATCAAAGTAGCCAGAGAACTTATCGCCTTGATGACGCAAGTAACTCTCAACGGCAAACTCCACATCAAAACTAAATCGGTATTCATCAGGCGCTCCTGCGGCACGTTGCAAATCGCGCCCAAATTTCTCGGCCATATCGTCATCCGATAAATAAGTAATATGACCCACCATGCGTGCGAGGCGTAAGCCACTTTTTGGCACAACCCCATGCTTGTAGTAATCCCCCCCATGAAAGTCGGGGTCCGACAATATGGCATTCCGTGCGACCTCATTAAAGGCAATATTCTGCGCACTTAGTTTTGGAGTAGAGGCAATCACCACGCAATGCGCAATGCGCTCTGGGTATTGCGTTGCCCACGACATCGCCTGCATACCACCCAAACTACCGCCCATTACAGCTGCAAACTGTTTGATCCCCAAACGATCGGCTAAGCGCACTTGTGCATTAACCCAATCCTCTACAGTTAACACAGGAAAGCTAGCGCCATACGGTAAATTTGTTTTTGGATTAATGCTCATGGGGCCGGTTGAACCAAAGCAAGAGCCCAAATTATTCACCCCAATCACAAAAAATCGATTGGTGTCAATCGGCTTGTCGGGCCCAACCATATTGTCCCACCAGCCTATATCACTTGGATCATCTGGATTTACTCCGGCGACATGATGGGAGGCATTCAATGCATGGCAAATCAGAATGGCATTACTAGCCTTGGCATTTAATTGGCCATAGGTCTCGACCACCAAATCATAGTTCTCAATACTGGTACCGCTTTGTAGCGGCAAGGGCTCAACAAAGTGAATAGTTTGTTTTGAGAGATGCAGCTCGGTCATGCTGCAAGCAGAATACGAAGGCTAACATCAATTCCCTCGCTCGGTAATTTTCTAAAGCCGCTGCGGGCAAAGCGATGCCAACGACCAATCACAAAGCTCATTAATAGGGCTGCCTGCATGCTAACTATATCGGTCTGACCATCTTTACCTTGGCTTTGAGCAATACGCAGAGACTGTTTGAGTGATGCCTCCACCCGATCGAGCACCTGATTAATTCGTTCTTGCAAACGGTCATCTTCTTGCAATAGAGCATCACCCAATAAAACTCGCACCATACCGGGATTCTTTTCTGCAAAGACTAAGAGCATTTGTACAATGCCCTTCACTTGTGCCATGCCCATTTCTTCTTTTTGATTAATCTGATTAATCAAACCAAAGACAGTTTGCTCGATAAAGGCGATCAAACCCTCAAACATTTGGGCCTTACTTGCAAAATGCCGGTACAAAGCGGCTTCGGATACACCGATCTTGGCAGCCAATGCAGCAGTCGTAACGCGCTCACCCCGTGGGTTTTGCAACATCTCGGCTAGAATTTGCAAGATCTGCAAACGCCGCTCACCGGGGCGCGGGCGCTTACGGGTCTTGGTTTCCCCCTCGGTCAATTCAGAACCAAATTCCTGATCATGAGGGTTACTACTTGTGTTCATAAGAGTTTTTGCTTACCTAGACCGTATCATGGTACCAAAAGCTTGTTCCGTCAGGATTTCAAGCAAAAGAGAGTGCTCAATTCTGCCATCAATAATATGCACGGAGTTCACACCACTCTTGGCTGCATCGAGTGCCGATGAAATCTTTGGCAACATGCCGCCCGAGATGGTACCGTCTGCAAATAAAGCATCAATCTCCCGGGCTGTAAGATCGGTTAATAAATTACCGGCCTTGTCCATGACCCCAGGGATGTTGGTCATCATGACTAATTTCTCAGCCTTGAGGATTTCTGCCATCTTACCTGCGACTAAATCCGCGTTGATGTTATAAGCCTGGCCCTCTGCACTAAAGCCGATTGGCGAAATTACTGGAATAAATGCGTCATCTTGCAAAGCCTTTACAACAGCTGGATTGATCGCCTCAATTTCGCCTACAAAACCCAAATCAATCAAAGCTCCGCCGGGAGTCTGCTCATTGGGTACGAATAACTTTCGCGCATGAATCAAACCACCATCTTTGCCAGTTAAACCAACTGCTTGACCGCCAAAGTGATTAATCAACATCACGATATCTTGTTGCACCTCACCACCTAAGACCCACTCCACCACCTCCATGGTCTCTTCATCGGTGACGCGCATCCCTTGAATAAATGTACCGGTCTTGCCAATCTTCTTTAGGGCTTCATCAATTTGTGGACCGCCACCATGAACCACGACAGGGTTCATGCCCACCAATTTGAGCAAAATAACATCGCGGGCAAAACTCTCTTTTAGGCGCTCCTCAACCATTGCATTGCCGCCGTACTTAATCACGATGGTTTTGCCATGGTATTGCCGAATGTATGGCAATGCCTCGGCCAAAATCTCTGCTTTTAAGAGTGGCGGAATATCCGCTAAGGTAGGTACAGCTTTAGTCATAGTGAATAGAAACCCTATTCACCAAACAATTTCTGCCGAAGTTCACGACGCTCTTGAGCCTCAAGGGATAAATTGGCAGTCGGGCGTGCAATCAAGCGAGATACGCCAATTGGCTCACCCGTTTCTTCACACCAACCATAATCGCCCGACTCAATACGAGCCAATGCTTGCTCAACTTTCTTGAGCAATTTACGCTCCCGATCTCGCGTACGCAATTCAAGTGCATGCTCTTCTTCAATGGTCGCCCGATCAGCTGGATCAGGCACCAAAATGTTTTCACGTAAGTGCTCCGTTGTCTCGCTGGCGTGCTTCAGGATATCTTCTTTGAGGGTCTGTAATTTAGTACGAAAGAACTCTAATTGTGCTGCGCTCATATAGTCTTTGTCGGACATTTTGAGGAGCTCAGACTCTGTTAATGGCGCACCCTTCGCGGACGACGCGGCCTTCTTGCTGATCTCAGCAGATTTTGCCTTTATGCCGGCTTCTTTAGTGGTCATTTTGTTCCCCAATCCCAAATATGAATACTGCATTTAATACTTCTCCAAAATGCTGCTCTTTAAGGGTAATTACTAAACCCTTATTTACAGCATTAAGCGAGCATTATTACTCTTTCTATAAAAGTTTCAATGCCTATTTGTTTTTAAGCTGTGGCGGCGGATTGTACAGCACCTGACCCCTTGGAGGGCTAATGAACCAGGCAGCCCTCCAAGCCCCCTAGTAAGGTGTCTTTAGGCAGATCAATCCCAATAAAGACCAGTCGGCTTTGTTTTGGCTCTCCTGGGCCCCATGGCCCCGCCATATCACTCCCCATCATTTCATGAACGCCTTGCAAAACCACTTTACGGGCTGAGCCCTTCACGTATAAAACACCTTTATAACGAAGCATCTTCTCCGCAAATACCGAGATGACTCCCCCTAAAAAATCTTCTAACTTACGGTGGTCAAAGGGCTTATCACTCTTAAACACAAAGGACTGTATGCGGTCGGTATGCCCATGGTGGTCATGGTGGTTGTGGTGGTCATGGTCATGATGGTCGTGCCCACACTCACTGTGATCGTGATCCTGCTCTCCTAAAAAATGGGGATCAATATCCAATTTCGCATTGAGATTAAATCCCTTCAAATCAAATACTGAGTCTAAAGGAGCAAGGCCGCGCGTAATCATCTCAATTGGTGCTCGAGGGTTCATGTGTATTAAGCGATTTTTAAGGGCCGTAACTTCTACCTCACTGGCAAGATCGGACTTCGTAATAAAAATACGATCGGCAAAGCCAACTTGACGCTGTACCTCCTCATGTTCGGTCAGTTGCTTCTGACCATATTTAGCATCCACTAAGGTCACCACGGCATCCAAGACATAACGATTTGCAATATCGTCATCGATAAAGAACGTTTGCGCCACCGGGCCTGGATTGGCGATTCCGGTAGTTTCAATCACGACTCGGTCAAAGCTAATTTTTTTGTTCTTTCGCTCCAGCCACAACTGATTCAGTGCTTCAACCAAATCCCCGCGAATAGAACAACACAAACAGCCGTTACTCATTTGCACAATTTGCTCTTGAGTACCTTGCACCAAAATATCGTTATCAATATTCTCTTCACCAAATTCATTTTCAATCACAGCAATTTTTTTGCCATGCTGCTCTGTCAAAATATGTTTAAGTAATGTGGTCTTACCGCTTCCTAAAAAGCCGGTCAAGATCGTTACGGGGATTAAGGCCATTTAATTTCTTCTTTAAAGTAACAATTACACAAAATGCAAATACAAGGATGAGTCTATCTTACTTTGCCGATCCTTTTGCCTTAGCGCGTGGATGAGCACTGTCATAAGCTTTTGCAAGATGCTGAAAATCAAGGGACGTATAAATTTGTGTGCTCGCAATACTTGCATGACCGAGCATCTCTTGGACGGCGCGCAAATCATGTGAGGATTGCAACACATGACTAGCAAAGCTGTGCCGCATCATGTGCGGGTGTACGTGGGTTGGAAGGCCTGCACGGATTGCAAGGGTTCGTAGGCGCGCTTGAACCGTTCGCGCTGATAGGCGTGTACCTTGAATCGATATGAACAAGGCTGCTTCCTTGGTGTTTACTAGGTACTGCGCTCGTATCTCCCGCCAATCCCGCAAGGCTGTCATTGCTGGTTTTCCTACCGGGATCGCTCTGCGCTTGTTACCCTTTCCCAATACCGATACTTCTGCTGCATCCCAATCTAACCAGCCTGCCGCGTTTGGACTTGGCTCAACATCAATTCCTAAAAGTTCGGAGAGGCGCAAGCCGGAGGAATATAACAACTCAATCGTAGCGTAATCACGAAACGACTCCCAATCCTTTTTTTCCTTGACCTCTTTAGCGGCAAACTCGACCAAAGAAATGGCCTGCTCTACCGATAACGCTTTTGGTAGCAACTTATTGCGCCTAGGGGCCTTTACATCCGCTACTGGATTGACGCTCAGACTGGTATTGGATTGATGTTCCTTACCTTCTAACGCGAGCCATGCATAAAAGCCACGCCACCCAGATAGAGTACGTGCAATCGTTCGGGGCGATTTGCCCGTGGCATGCAAGGCTGCAGCCCAGCGCCGTATTAACGCATTACTTACTTTATCTAAACTAAGCCCCTCTTCTCTAGCATTTTCTTGCAGCAGCGATAAATCCGTGCGATATGCTTTGAGGGTATACGTCGACAGTTGTCGAACCACGTGTAGCTCACGTAAATAGGCTTCGACTTCTGGAAAAGGGTTGCTCACGTCAGTACGATTGCCAAGCAACTCGCCTCAGAGCCGCGGCCGCTAAGCCGGCAATTTGTTTTAAATAGAAGGTGCCCATGTCTTTGGTAAAGCGCTGGGGGTCGGAGCTTGCCAATACTAAACCGGCATATCGTTCCTCGCCCAAAGGCAATGCCAATATGGCAATGCTCTGCCACATTAAATCACCCTGCTTAGACTGTGCAATTTTTTCTTTAAGCTCAGCGGGGCAGTCTCCATAGGCTTGACAAACCGGCTGGGCCACCAAGGCCTGGTAGCCTGCATCAATCGGCAAAAGGCAACAAACCTCAACTTCAAAAATACTTGCTAGGCCCGACTCGATTGCAGCGCCTACCGCACCGGCTTCTTGCGCCTCGATCAATTGCTGTAACCAAGATACCATTGCCTGCTGAGTTTTATCATTACGACTACCAAAACGTAGCATCTCATTCAAACGCTGATTAAGCGCCTGATTTTGTGAGCGCAAGACGTGCATTTGCCGCTCTTGTAAAGAGATGGCCCGATCGCTATGCGGATCCTTTAGGCGAACCTCCTGCAAGGTCTCTGCATGTCTCTCAAAAAATCCTGGGCACGCTAACAACCATTGGGCCACCAAAGATTCTTGTTCCTCTTGGCTTAGCTCTTGTCTTGGTTCTTGATGACTCATGACCCGTCCTTATGAACTTTGTAATTTCTGGCGCAGTAATTCATTTAACTGTTGTGGATTTGCTTTACCCTGAGAGGCTTTCATCACCTGTCCGACGAGGGCATTAAATGCTTTTTCTTTGCCTGCACGAAATTCTTCTACGGATTTTGTATTGGCCTGCAAAACAGTATCGATCAGCACTCCTAAGGCAGCACTATCAGTGATTTGCTTTAGACCCCGGCTCTCAATAATTTGATCGACATCGGATACTTCTTTACCGTTGAGCGCTTCTTCCCACATAAATGCAAAAATATCTTTAGCAATCTTGGCAGAAATCGTACTATCAATTAAGCGTCTCAATAAATAGCTTAGTTGCTTAGCCTGTAAAGGCATGTCGACTGCTGCTACATTAGATCGATTGAGCGCAGAGGCCAACTCACCGGTAATGAAATTAGAAATTAACTTTGCTTGCGATGCTCCCAATAGGTCGATTAATTCGGTAAATAGATTGGCGCTGGCTCGGTCCTGACTTAAAACCTGCGCGTCATAAGCGCTTAGTCCAAAATTAGTCTGCCACTGCTCACGCAATGTAGCTGGCAATGGGGGCATACTCGAGCGCACTTCCTCAATCCACTCTTGGGAGATGATTAAGGGCAAGAGGTCTGGATCTGGGAAGTACCGATAATCGTGTGCGTCTTCTTTGCTCCGCATACTGCGGGTCTCTTGTCGATCAGGATCATATAAGCGAGTCTCTTGTACGACCGTACCGCCATCTTCAATCAATTCGATTTGACGACGCACCTCATAGTTAATTGCCTCTTCAAGAAATCGAAAGGAATTTAGGTTTTTAATTTCACAACGGGTACCAAACTCCTTTTGTCCAAAAGGACGTACAGAAACGTTAGCATCGCATCGAAAGGATCCTTCTTGCATATTGCCATCACAGACTCCAAGCCAAACTACTAGGCCATGCAGTGCTTTAGCGTATGCCACGGCTTCGGCAGCACTTCGCATCACTGGCTCTGTAACGATTTCGAGGAGGGGCGTGCCAGCCCGATTTAAATCAATGCCGCTAGCAGGCTCGCCATTGGGCCCGGTAAAGTTTTCATGAACGGATTTACCAGCATCTTCTTCCAAGTGGGCGCGAGTGAGCTGAACGACTGTTAGCTCTTTTCCGACCATGATTTCCAATTGCCCCCCGATCACCACCGGTATTTCGTATTGGCTAATTTGATAGCCCTTTGGTAGGTCTGGATAAAAATAGTTCTTGCGCGCAAAAATACTCGCGGGTGCGATGGTGGCGCCAATCGCCAAACCGAACCGAATGGCATGCTCAACTGCCTGCCGATTTAATACTGGTAGCACGCCGGGCAGGGCTAAATCGACTGGGCATGCTTGTGTGTTGGGTGCGGCCCCAAACTGAGTAGACGCGCCACTAAATATTTTCGAGTTTGTTAAAAGCTGTGTATGTGTTTCAAGTCCAATGACCACTTCCCACTTCATGCTGACACCTCGGCGGGGTAACGCAAATGCCAATCACTTACCAATTGGTATTGGTGTGCAACTTGTAATAGTCGCGCTTCAGAAAAATAGTTACCGATCAATTGCATCCCAATCGGCAGGCCCCCTTTTGAAAACCCGCAGGGGACACTCATCGCTGGTAGACCCGCGAGATTTGTGGAAAGTGTGTAGATATCCTCTAAATACATTTGCAGAGGATCCTTTGATTTTTCTCCTAAATTCCAAGCAACATCGGGTGCCACGGGCCCCAAGATCACATCGCATTGATTAAATGCTGCCTGAAAATCTGCAGCGATGATGCGCCGTATTTTTTGGGCTTGTAAATAATAGGCGTCGTAATACCCCTGCGATAGAACATAACTGCCTACCAAAATACGGCGCTTAACCTCGTCTCCAAATCCCTCACTGCGCGAGCGTTGGTACATTTGTACTAAATCAGAATATTCTTTTGCACGATGCCCATATCGAACTCCGTCGTAGCGACTGAGGTTACTCGATGCTTCCGCAGGTGCAAGCACGTAGTAGACCGGAATGGATAATTGTGTTTTGGGCAAGCTCACTTCGCACACGCTTGCGCCCAGACCATGAAGCGCGTCTTTTGCCACCAAAAGAGCCTGTGCAACTTCGGAAGACAAACCATCCGCATAAAACTCTTTAGGCAATCCAACACGCAATCCTGCCAGGGGTTTATTTTGGTCTTTATCAGACCAAGATGAATGTAAATAGCGCGCATAATCCTCGCCGCTATCAGCCAAGGAGGTTGAATCCCGCGGATCATGAAAAGACATTGCACTTAATAACAAGGCACAGTCCTCCGCTGTCTTGCCGATCGGGCCCGCTTGATCCAATGAGGACGCATAGGCAATCATGCCGTAACGCGAGACCCGCCCATATGTTGGCTTAATCCCTGTAAGCCCACAGAAAGCAGCGGGCTGACGTATCGATCCACCTGTATCCGTTCCTGTTGCAACGGGAGCCAAGCCTGCTGCGACAGCTACTGCGGAGCCCCCAGAGGATCCTCCTGAAACGCATTTTGTGTTCCATGGATTTAGCGCTGGTCCATATGCAGAGTTCTCGTTAGACGAGCCCATCGCAAACTCATCCATATTGGTCTTTCCAAGACAAACCATCCCAGCAGCATGAGGGTGGCGCTCGGTTGGCATCCCAAGAGCCTCAACGACGGCAGCATCAAATGGGCTGATATAGCCCTCTAGGATTTTTGAGGCAGCTGTTGTCGCCCAGCCCTTACTGACAAAAACATCCTTATGAGCTATCGGGATTCCAGTAAGGGGGCCTGCTTTACCTTGGGCGCGCAAGGTGTCCGCCTCCTTTGCCTGTGCCAGACTCAACTCGGGCAAGGTGTCTAAATAAGCGTTTAAATTCCTGCTATCGGCCATGCGCTCAAGGTAATAGGTGCTTAACTCAAAGCTAGAAATTTCCTTATTAATCAGTGCTTTAGATAATTGTGCCACGGACTTTTGGTGCCAGCTCATTCGATCACCCTAGGCACTAAAAAATAGCCTCGATCTTGTGCTGGAGCATTGGCCATATTGTTTTCCCGCGCTTCGTGCTCGGTAACGGTGTCTGGGCGCAAAGGCTGAGCTAAATCGCGAATAAATACTATGGGGTGCGGCAAAGGGTCAACTGAACTCGTATCGACCGCTTGCATTTGTCCAACCAATGCAAAAATGGCTGTCAACTGAGGCAAAACTGCCTCCGCTTCTGCGGGGCTCAATTCAAGACGGGATAGCTTAGCTATACGGTGAACTTCATTTATATCCATGGGGTGCTAGAGTATCATCTCTACTTCGCTTTATTAATAATTCTATTTTCTCACTTACATTATGTTTGGTCTCTTTCGTAGCTATTTTTCCAATGACCTAGCCATAGACCTAGGTACCGCAAACACCCTTATTTATATGCGTGACAGGGGGATTGTTCTCGACGAGCCCTCCGTAGTGGCAATTCGGCAAGAAGGCGGTCCTAACAACAAAAAAACAATTTTGGCTGTTGGGCGCGAGGCAAAAAGTATGTTGGGTCGTGTACCTGGCAATATTGAGGCGATTCGACCAATGAAAGATGGCGTAATCGCTGACTTCACTATTACCGAGCAAATGCTCAAGCAGTTTATTAAGATGGTTCACGAGAGCAAACTCTTTCGTCCCAGCCCCCGAATCATCATTTGCGTTCCATGTGGCTCCACCCAAGTTGAGCGTCGCGCTATTCGTGAATCAGCATTGGGCGCCGGCGCGTCCCAAGTGTTTTTAATTGAAGAGCCCATGGCTGCAGCAATTGGTGCCGGATTACCAGTCTCTGAGGCAGCCGGCTCAATGGTGGTTGATATTGGCGGTGGCACAACCGAGGTTGGTGTAATGTCCTTAGGCGGCGTTGTTTACAAAGGCTCCGTTCGCGTTGGAGGAGACAAGTTTGATGAGGCAATTACGAATTACATTCGTCGCAACTATGGCATGCTTATTGGTGAACAAACCGCTGAGGCGGTGAAGAAAGCAATTGGCTCTGCTTTTCCTGGGGCCGAGATTCGTGAATTAGAAATTAAAGGTCGCAATATCTCCGAAGGTATCCCTCGCAGCTTTACAGTAACGAGCAATGAGATCTTAGAGGCCCTAACGGACCCGCTCAATCAAATTGTGACTGCCGTTAAAGCTGCTCTTGAACAAACTCCTCCGGAGCTGGCCTCCGATATTGCGGAGCGCGGTTTAATGCTTACTGGTGGCGGTGCATTATTAAGAGATCTCGATCGCTTGCTTATGGAAGAAACTGGTCTTCCCATTCATGTTGCAGATGATCCCTTAACCTGTGTTGCTCGAGGCTGCGGTATTGCCCTTGAGCGAATGGATAAACTTGGTGGAGTGTTTTCCCAAGAATAGGCAACCAATAGTCGAGCAGTGCCGTGCAAAATAGTACTCCTCCACTTTTTAAACAAGGCATACCCGCGCTTGCCAAGTTAGTAGTTTGCTTACTAATTGGTTCCGCCTTGATGGTCGTTGATTTTCAAGTGAAGTCCTTGGACTTTATTCGTAATCAAGTCAGTTATGTCTTGCGGCCCCTTGAAAACATCATGCTGCTTCCCTCCGATCTGTTTTCATTTGGAGAAGACTATTTCACCTCTCGCTCTTCTCTTGAGAAAGAGAATCTTTCTCTGAAAACTCGCCAGACAGAACTTTCTCTACTGGCCAATCAAGCGGCTTTACTCGCTGTTGAGAATCAAAATCTTAGAAATCTACTAGAGCTTCAAAAAAATACTAATTTCAGAACGGTGCCGGTCGAAATTCTTTTTAATCCGCCCAATCCAATTTCTCAACGAGTTGTGATAAATCGCGGTAGTAATCATGGCTTGAATCTTGGCTCCCCCATTGCAAATGATGCCGGTATTTTGGGTCAAGTTGTTCGTCTTTTTAATAATTCCGCTGAAGTATCTTTATTAGAAGATTGGGATTTTGCTGTACCAGTTCTAGTAGCCCGCAATGGTTTGCGTGCTGCGGTAGTTGGTGCGGGGCGTGGGAATTCATTACAGCTGCGCTATCTTCCGGTGGCCAGCGATTTGGAAGTGGGAGACATTCTTCTTAGTTCTGGGGTTGACGGAATCTACCCCCCCGGATTTGCTGTCGCCGTAATCACTAAAATCGAACGCAATGCTGAGCAAAATGCCTCAAATGTCTTTTGCAGTCCGATTGCAGAAGTAAATCGGCATCTTCAAGCGCTTGCTCTCATTTACGACCCTCAATGGGATGCAAAACCAGGCTCCAACTCTGGGGTACCGTCGTCCACTGGTCGCCGCCAAACACGCCCCAAAGGACAGCCATGATTGATTATCAAAGTGGTTATATTCTGCGGCCGGTTAAGCCCTCTTTTATTTATATTAGTCTGGTGCTTGCGCTACTTCTCAATTTCTTACCTTTTGGTAATCATGCCTGGATTCCAGATTGGTTAATTATTTGTATTGTATTTTGGAATATTCATCAACATCGCTATGTTGGTGTTGTAACTGCTTTTTTATTTGGTCTAATAATGGATATTCACAGTGGCTCTTTGCTTGGTGTCCATGCATTTAGCTATTCACTTGTATCTTATTTAGCCATTGCGTGGCACACCCGAATTACTGCTTTAAGCACTTTTTCTCAAATTCTCAATGTCTTCCCAATCTTTTTATTGGTTTCTCTATTTCCTGTTTTGGTTAATTGGGCACTTAGAGATCAAATTCATTGGTGGGGTCTGACGTCTGTCATACAGGCTATGATTGAAGCACTGCTATGGCCATTAGCAACGAATGTATTGCTTTTCCCACAGCGTCGGCCTATTGATGTCGATCCTAATCGACCGCTTTAAGTTTGTATGCCTTCGCTTAAAAAGCCAGACCTGTATTCTTACCATGAGCGTGTGCGCATTGCTATTTTATTTGTCAGCATTTGTTTTGGTTTACTAATCGTTCGGCTCTTTTGGCTTCAAGTCATCAGCCATAATAAATATGCCACGCTGGCAGAAAGTAATCGTATTGCGATTGTTCCTGTTCCTGCCAATCGCGGTTTATTGATTGATCGTAATGGCGTTGTGATTGGGCGCAACTACTCTGCGCTCACCTTGGAAGT
>DBCI01000099.1:13469-16261 GCA_002292975.1 Polynucleobacter sp. UBA962
CCCAGATCTTCTCATTGATGAATTGGCGGATATTATTCATATAGGGCCACGGGATCGTCGAAATTTTAAAAGGGCGCTTGAAGACTCGCGCAATATGGGCACCTTTCCTCTACGTTCGATGTTGACCGAAACCGAAATGGCCCGTTTTTTAGCGAACCGCTATCGCTTTCCTGGGGTAGATGTTAGCGCCCGTAATTTTCGTGAGTATCCCTATAACGAACTAGCCTCTCATCTTATTGGGTATATCGGCCGAGTATCCGCAAAAGATAAAGAACAAATGCAAAATGAACTTGAGAACACTAGGGCTAGCGAAGACCCTTATGCTCTACAAAGGTCTTTTTTGCCAGGAATTCAGTATGTGGGCAAAATTGGTATTGAACAAAGCTATGAAAAAGTATTGCGCGGTGTGCCTGGATATGATGAAGTTGAGATTACAGCTGGCGGCAAACCAGTGCGTACCTTGTCGAGTAAGCCATCTGTCCCAGGTAAAAATGTCATTCTATCGATTGATATCAAACTCCAATCCTTGGTTGAAGAGCTTTATGGAAAACGCCGCGGCGCCTTTGTAGCTATCGAACCAGAAACAGGTGACATATTAGCCTTTGTATCGAAACCTAATTTCAATCCCAATGATTTTGTTGAGGGGATTGATGCGACCACCTGGAAAGAACTTAATGAATCTAAAGAAAAGCCTTTATATAACCGCCCTCTAAAAGGTATTTATCCACCAGCATCAACCTACAAGCCATTCATGGCCCTAGCCGCCCTTGAACTCAATAAGCGCTCCCCTGAAGATGCAATCGCCGATCCAGGGTTTTTTACATTTGGCAATCACACATTTCGGGATGACAAAATTGGTGGTCACGGCATGGTGAATATGGAAAAGTCTATCGTCGAATCCTGCGATACGTATTACTATCTTTTGGCGCGTGACATGGGTGCCAACATGATGCACGACTTTATGAAGCCCTTGGGCTTTGGTCAGATTACTGGTATTGATTTAGAAGGCGAGGTCCGCGGAGTTCTGCCATCCACCGAATGGAAGAAATCTGCTTTTAAGAAACCTGAGCAGCAAAAGTGGTTTGAAGGTGAAACGATCTCTCTTGGAATTGGTCAGGGCTATAACGCATTCACGATTTTGCAATTAGCTCACGGACTTGCCAATGTGCTCAACTATGGCGTGGTCATGAAACCGCATATTGCTAAGGCAATAGAAGACCCCTTCACACGCCAAAAGGAGTTAACCACTCCTAAAGAAAGCTATCGTATCGACCTGAAACCAGAAAATGTTGAGATCATTAAGAAAGCAATGGTAGAGGTTAATAGATCGGGAACATCGGCCTCCTCATTCCGGAATGCGGGGTTTATTGCGGGTGGCAAGACCGGTACGGCCCAAGTGTTTAGCTTAAATTCAAAAATCTATAACCACGCCACCACCCCAGAGTTTTTAAGAGACCATGCCTTATATGTGGCCTATGCTCCAAACGATAAACCTAAAATTGCAATTGCTTTGATTGTTGAGAACTCTGGTTTTGGAGCACAGCATGCTGCGCCTATTGCCCGCAAAGCATTGGATTACTATATTGATGGCAAATGGCCAAAGGAGATCCCTGAGTGGAAAAGAGTGCCCTAGCCAAAGCAAAATCCTTTATTGCATATGCATTTCGGGGATTTGATCCACACCTTGGCTTTATTTTTCTCGGTCTAGCCGGTATTAGCTTTGTGGTGTTTTTGTCAGCCGGGCAAGGCACCCCCGTTGCAATTGTTGATCAGTTGCGTAATTTACTCATTGCCTTTGTCATTATGTGGATCGTTTCGCAAATTCCACCAAAGTGGTTGGAAATGGCGGCTATTTGGATTTATGGCATTGGAATTGCATTACTGATCGCGGTGGCAATTTTTGGTCTTATAAAAAAAGGTGCGCGTCGGTGGATTAATGTGGGCATTGTGATTCAGCCCTCTGAAATTATGAAGATCGCAGTGCCATTAATGCTAGCTTGGTATTTTCAGAAACGCGAGGGCATTCGCTCTGCCTTTGATTATTTAGTTGCAGGCCTCTTACTCGCCTTACCGGTTTTATTGATTGCCCGCCAGCCAGACCTGGGGACCGCTTTATTGGTTCTCGCTGCAGGGCTTTATGTGATTATCTTGGCTGGCTTGCCGTGGCGCTGGATTGTGCCGATTGTTGTAACCGGAGGTGTTGCCATACTCCTACTAATCATTTTTAGTGGCAGCATTTGTGCTCCTGATGTTAATTGGCCACTGATCCGCGAGTATCAAAAAAACCGTGTCTGCACTTTATTAGATCCGACTAGCGACCCTTTAGGGCGAGGATTTCATACGATACAGGCAATTATTGCGGTGGGGTCCGGTGGATTCTTTGGTAAAGGCTGGCGTGAAGGCACACAATCTCACCTAGAATTTATTCCCGAAAAACACACTGACTTTGTTTTTGCTGTGTTTGCAGAGGAATTTGGGTTTTTAGGAAATCTTGTTTTGATTCTTCTCTTTTTTGCCTTGATCAAACGTGGTCTTACGATTTCCATGGGGGCCCCAACCCTCTTTACACGCCTACTTGGCGGTGCGATTAGTCTGATCTTTTTTACCTACGCCTTTGTCAATATTGGTATGGTTACCGGCTTGCTGCCAGTGGTTGGTGTCCCCCTGCCACTTCTAAGCTATGGGGGCACAGCCCTTGTCACGCTGGGCTTTGGAGCGGGTATCCTGATGAGTATTCATCGCCATCGGCGTCTAGTACAAAGCTAATTTTTAGAGCTGTGGGGCAACAAAAA
>DBCI01000099.1:16282-17242 GCA_002292975.1 Polynucleobacter sp. UBA962
CCCAGCCGTAGCTGGGTTTCACTAAAAGCACAATGATTATTTCTTGCGCTTATTCACAGAGTCTTTAAATGCCTTGCCTGCAGAAAACTTCACGGTCTTCGAAGCGGCAATTTTGAGTGGCTCACCTGTTTTAGGATTGCGACCCATACGTGCAGCGCGCTTTCCTGAGGCAAAGGTTCCAAATCCGATTAACTGAACTGAATCACCCTTGGTTACTGCTTTGATGATGTGCTCAATAGCAGAGTTCAATGCATGCTCGGCTTTTGCTTTAGAAATTTCGGCATCGTCAGCAATTGCTGCGATTAGTTCTGCTTTATTCAAGTGAAGCTCCTTGTTGATTGTTCATTGTTTTGCGCTTTTTGCGCTATGGCAATTGTAAACACAAAATATTACAAAAATAAATATTCATAATAAAAAATTGAGGTCTAAATCGAGGCCCCAGTACTAGTCTAAAACTTGTAAATCTTTAACAAAATATTCGGTCTCACCAAAGCAGCTTGTTGGTAAGCCAACATGTTGTTCATATTGCATTGCAACTTTGCGCCCCATATTAGCGTTTATCTTATTGGCAACACGATCCTCTCGCACCGAAAAGAAGAATTTTTCAGACATAGTTCCTGGCATCGATACCATCGCTAACTCACCTTCCCAGGTTTTACAAAACCAGCCACGCTTCGAAAACTTCTGAACATAGCCAGCCCTCTCCCCCTCGGCATAGCTCCAACTTAACATTAAATAAGTATATCCAGAGATAAAAATGGCACCAATAAGACTTAAAATAATGGTGGCGCGAAAGAAACGATTCATAATGATTTTTTGGTTGTTTTGTTTATCTTACTGGAAACTTACTGATTGGAACTTTGTGACTTATATGAAATCTTCTACCCTAATTTATTTCTTTAGTTTTGTACCCCTATTTTTTTTACCAACAAGTGCTCGGGCAAACTCTGCAGAAAATAC
>DBCI01000116.1:0-2644 GCA_002292975.1 Polynucleobacter sp. UBA962
TTTAACCAAGCTAGCCAAGCATCATTGTTTTTTGAGTCGGGGGCTGGAATTATTAAAAACCCGGCTGTTTCTTCGTCGTAAGCCCTATTAATCTCTGGATCTACTGGCAAACGATCACTCACTATCCAAATTAACTGTACGCGGTTCTTTTGTTTTCCAAGCGCTAGCCGCACTTGCCGCATCAAATATAAAAGCTCAACGCAAGCATCATTTCCCTTTCGACACTCATTGGCGGGACGGGCGATTAAAAGAGTCCACTTTCCCTTGAAGGAAGCATCAAACCAAATGGGATTAATTGCTTGTGGAGGCTGTATTAAAGTCCCATAGTTTGTTTTTCCACCCTCAGGCTTAAACACGTAATAAGCCAGGTAAGATGCAATCACCGGGGTAGCGCATGCTAATAAAAGCAAGATCATTTGAATACGGCCCCGCCGTGTTCTTGCATCCACAGCCTGCTGATCCACTTGGCTTGCAGGTATTAGTAAATCTTGATCACTCACTGGCGTGTTATCCCATTAATTCGATTTATCTTTATTTCGGTAACGTATCACTCCGGTCGTAAACCAAAATGCTAGAGCCGCAGCTGCTAAAGCAAACCATTGAAAAGCATAAGCATAATGGCGATCAACCCCAACCGTTGGTGGCGGCCATTTTCGTAATAAACCATCATTACGATCTGGGTCATTCTGTCGAAGCACAAATCCAAGTTGCGAGTACTTCAACTGCTTTGCTTCGTACGTAAGATCAAGATTTTGTTGTATTCGTGGGCGATCCTTGGAGTTTGGTTGATCACCCAGCTCTAGCACCCTTCCGGGACCAGAAAATGCCACCCCTTCTATAGTAAGACTGCCGGCAGGTGTAAGGATGCTTGGTAATACCAGTCGATCCTGGCTGTTTCTAGGGGCCCAACCGCGATTTACCCAAATGATCTGTGAAACTGTACCGTCTAAAAGAAAAGGCATTAATACATAGAATCCAGAGTGGGCCTGACTTTGACTACCTTGATTTGGTTTGGGTCGATTGTCTAACCACACGATCTCATTTGGTAAAAACTGACCGCGCGCGCGGACTGGCCGAAACTCAACTTCAGCCAAAGTCCACGCCTTACCATTTAGATCAATCTGTTCTTTAGCGGCCATGGTCGTTATTTGATTGGCTAGCCCTATTTTTTGCTCAGCCCGGCCCAATTGCCAACGTCCAGCAAGGAGACCAATCGCAATGACGACGATTGCGGCAGCGGTTGCTACACGACGCTCTACAATAAGAGTAGAAAATAAACTCAAGGGCTTGGTACCGCAATGAAATGGATAATTGTTTTGATCCTGCTAATCATTATTGGCAGCTTAGGATCGGCGTTGTACTTCATGATGAAAGATAAGGGCAATAGCTCCAGAATGGTTCACTCGTTAATGCTACGAATCGGCTTATCAATCGCCTTATTTATTGGCATTTGGATTGCCTACTACTTTGGCCTCATACAATCAACCGGGCTAAAGGTTGGTCAATAAAAACGGTAGCCAAAGCTACCGTTCATCACTTACATCCAGTAAATAACGATGTAAAGACCAAGCCAAACAACGTCAACAAAGTGCCAATACCAGGCCGCACCCTCAAAACCAAAGTGATTATCAGGTGAAAAATCTCCGCGGATGAGGCGACGCAAAATAATAGCCAGCATCAGGCCACCCAAAAACACATGGAATCCATGAAAACCAGTCAACATGAAAAAGGTTGAGCCATAGATACCAGAAGTTAGCTTCAGATTTAAATCGGAATAAGCATGAATATATTCATAAGCCTGAAAACCTAAGAAGATGACGCCCAATACCACTGTAGCAAACAGGCCATAGATTGCCTTCTGACGATGCCCTTCACGTAATGCGTGATGTGCATAGGTCACGGTCACCCCAGAGCTCAATAGCAACAAGGTATTAATTGTGGGGATTGGCCAAGGGCCGATCGTACTAAATTTCTCGACCAGCCCTGTTGGGCCAAGGGTGGGCCATGCTGCTACAAAGTCGGGCCACAATATTTTGCTATCGACGTCACCCAGCCAGGGAACTGTAATGCTACGCGCATAGAACAGGGCCGAGAAGAAGGCCGCAAAGAACATAATCTCTGAGAATATGAACCAACTCATCGACCAGCGGTAAGAGATGTCAACGTTTACCCCGTTCTTACCAGTATTACCCTCGGAAATTGCGTCTCCAAACCAGCCATACAACACAACCAAGACATAAATGACGGAGGCTATGACTAAGGGGCCGCCCCACGATACATTATTAACCCATGCGGTCATGCCGCCACCAAAACCCAGCAAGCCAATGCTCGCTAAAACTGGATACTTTGAGGGACTTGGAACAAAATAATAAGGAGTGGAGTTCGATGACATCGTGCTCTTTCTAACTTAAGAATTAACTTGATACGACTAATTTAACAACCAACAAAAGAATGGCCATAAATATAATGGCGCCTAATAAACCCGCAATAATGATATGAATAAAACTAAGACTTGCAACATCGCTTTGTAATCCAGAGTCTTTGCGAACTCCAAGGAATGCCCAAAGCACTGCGCGTATGGATTGAAAAAAATTTAATTTCTTTTTCATGAACCGTTCGCCTTCGCTGGCTTTGTTAAGGCAAC
>DBCI01000116.1:2677-7580 GCA_002292975.1 Polynucleobacter sp. UBA962
GGTTTTGGAATGCCAGTTTCAAAAAAGGTATAAGAAAGCGTAATTGTTTTAACGTCTTTCGGTAAATTAGGATCGACAATAAATACTACCGGCATTTGGCGTATTTGATGGGGATTCAATGCCTGNNTCTTGAAAACAGAAGCACTCAATTTTTGTAAAGAATTCTGTTGCAGCTTTTGGGGCATAGCTGGGGATTGCTTGTGCTGCAATAGCACGGTCCTTCGTATTAACGACCTCATACACGATTTCGTGTAACTCACCAGGATGCACTTCAAGGAAATTCTTGACAGGCTTAAATGCGAATGGTCCGCGACTGTTCGAATCAAACTCAATGGTAACGGTACGCGAGTAATCAATTTGAGTATTACCCGGTTTACTTGCACCATGCGCGCGCACACCATAATTATTCTTACTCGTGATCACATTAATGCCAGTGACCTCACACAGCGCTTTATATAAAGGTACCAAGGCATATCCAAACCCAAACATGAGGACAGCTAACAAAAGGAGCTTGAGCAAAATTTGCTTGTTGAGAGTCCCAAGATTATTAGCCATTTAACTTAACCAAATATCCAATACTTCATCACAATTCCCATAAAGAATGCCAATGCAATTGAAAGTAATACCGCCGCGAGGCGGCGGTTACTCATCAAGGGATTGGAACGCTGGGTCACGAACAACTCCACTTAAACAACTTTAGGTGGTTGTTCAAAGGTGTGGAATGGCGCAGGTGATGGGATCGACCACTCTAAGGTATTTGCTGTTTCCCAAGGGCTGTCTGAAGCCTTCTTGCCGTGACCACGATATGCGGGCAATACTACATACAAAAGGAAGTAGACCTGCATCAAGCCAAAGCCCAAGCCGCCAATTGATGCGATTAAATTGAAATCCGCAAACTGAGTTGGGTAGTCAGCATAACGACGCGGCATACCAGCTAATCCCAAAAAGTGCATGGGGAAGAATGTCAAATTAAAGAAGAACATGGAGCCCCAGAAATGCACCTTGCCACGAAACTCATCGGCCATACGACCAGTCCATTTTGGACACCAGTAATAGAAACCAGCAAACATCGCAAACAAGGATCCAGCTACTAACACATAGTGGAAGTGAGCAACCACGTAATACGTATCTTGCAAACCAATATCAATCGGGGCCATCGCAAGCACTAAGCCGGTAAATCCGCCAATCGTGAACACGAAAATAAACCCAATTGCCCATAACATGGGAGTCTCAAAGGTCATGGAGCCCTTCCACATGGTCGCGACCCAATTAAATATCTTGACCCCTGTTGGCACAGCGATCAGCATAGTTGCATACATAAAGAACAGTTGGCCGGTGACAGGCATACCAGTAGCAAACATATGGTGTGCCCAAACAATGAAGGACAGAATTGCAATTGAGGATGTCGCGTACACCATGGATGCATAACCAAATAATCTCTTACGCGCAAAGACAGGTACTACCTCACTAATGATGCCAAAGGCCGGCAGGATCATGATGTATACCTCGGGGTGGCCAAAGAACCAAAAAATATGCTGATACATCACAGGATCGCCACCACCGGCAGCAGAAAAGAAACTAGTACCAAAATGACGGTCCGTGAGAACCATCGTAATCGCACCCGCCAAAACAGGCATTACGGCGATTAAGAGATAAGCAGTAATTAACCAAGTCCAGCAGAACATTGGCATCTTCATGAGGGTCATACCAGGTGCACGCATGTTCAAAATGGTCACGATGATGTTAATCGAACCCATGATGGAAGAGGCGCCTAACAAATGGAGCGCAAAAATTGCCATGTCCATTCCCGGACCCATTTGTAAGGTCAGTGGCGCATAGAGTGTCCAGCCCCCCGATGGTGCTCCGCCTGGAGCCAGGAAAGATCCAAAAAGCAATAAAGCAGCCACTGGTAATATCCAGAAACTAAAGTTATTCATGCGGGCAAAAGCCATATCAGAAGCACCAATTTGCAAAGGAACCATCCAGTTTGCAAAGCCAACGAATGCCGGCATGATGGCACCAAAAACCATGACCAAGCCATGCATCGTGGTTAGCTGATTAAAGAACTCTGGACGAAGGTACTGAAGACCTGGCTGAAACAGCTCTAAGCGAATACCCAGAGCCATTACACCACCTGCTAACAAACTCACAAAAGAAAAGATTAAATACATCGTTCCAATGTCTTTGTGATTCGTTGCAAATAACCAGCGCCTCCATCCGTGAGGATGGTCATGCGCGTGATCGTGAGCGTGATCGTGGGTTGTAGATATGGTGCTCATACTTTGCTCCAGTTCAATATTGATGTATTAGATTAATTTGTTCGGTTCTTCATACCGTTATTTCGCGGCGCGAGCGCTGGCAAATTCTTGGGTCTGAATCACGTCGCCAGATTTATTGCTCCATGCATTACGGGTGTAGGTCATGACCGCTGCTAAATCGCCATCTGAAATCACTCCGCCCCATTTGGGCATGGCACCCTTACCATTGATCAAGATGTTGTAATTCGCTGCCTTAGGGCCCATCACTAATTTACTACCGTCCAATGCTGGAAAGGCGCCTGCGCCCTTACCATTTGCCTGATGGCAAGCTGAGCAATTACTGGCATATACCTTCGCCCCGCGATCCATCTGCTCAGCAAGGGTGTAGACCTTACTTGGATCATCTGCTGTGGCAGCCATTTCTTTTTGCTTCTGTGCAACCCATTGTGTGTATTCCTGATCCGTAACAACCTTCACAACGATTGGCATAAACGCATGTTGCGCTCCACAGAGTTCTGAACATTGACCGCGGTAGGTGCCAACCTTATCTGCCTTAAACCATGTGTCTCTCACAAATCCTGGAATTGCATCTTGCTTAACCCCAAAAGCCGGAACCGCCCATGCATGTATTACATCATTTGCGGTTGTGATTATTCGGATCTTTTTGTTAACGGGCACAACCATTTCATTGTCAACTTCCATCAAGTACGTAACACTTTTTGGTGCTAAGTTATTAATAGATTCGCGTGAGGTGGACAAGGTGGATAAAAAACTAATTCCTTCGCCCTCACCCTTTAAATAGTCATAGCCCCACTTCCACTGATATCCCGTTGTTTTAATCGTGATGTCTGCATTGGTTGTATCTTTCATGGCGACCACTGTTTTGGTAGCTGGCAAGGCCATACCAATAACAATTAACAATGGGATGACAGTCCAAACAATTTCTACCGATGTGCTCTCGTGAAAGGAGGCTGGTTGAGCACCCTTTGATTTTCGGTGCTTGATGATGGAATAGAACATCACTCCAAAAACACCAACAAAAATGATTAAGCAAATGATCATCATGAACCAGTGCAGCCAATGGATCTCTTCCATTATTTTGGTCGCTGGCGCTGTGAAATTTAATTGGTTGACCTTTGGTCCCCCTGGCATATCTTGCGCTGCAACACCAAAACTCCAAATACTGAATCCAAGAAATAGCCACGCTTTTGCTAAGAATTTACTAATGTTCATTTTTTTCTCAAAATTTACTGAAGTGCCCAGAACAACTGCTAGGCACCGATATTGCCATTAATCACAATTTAGACACTCGATTATAGGATGATTTGCTTGACAGGTTTATCTGTGGAAAAAGGGCTGATGACAAACTCTACTTATGGATTAATCAATGTAAGTACTTACTTATATAGTAGGTCAGCAATTATTTACGTTTAATTGCGTCTGGACGAATATATGCTGTTTTCCCATCTGATTTACTCAAATTTTTACCCAGAACCCAGGCGTGCCCATAAACAATTTCCAAGGTCATCTTTTTTCCCTGAAGTGCGTTGCTTAGGGCGTCAACGGGGGTGTTTGATTGAACAAGCCCGATAGCAAGAGCATCTCTCAAATGAGTAGTTACAGATTCATATTCCAAATACAAGTACTCCATATCCATGACCGGATCAGAGAAGCCTTTTTGCACCAGAGCATCGCCAATATCGTGCATATCCAATGCTCCCGGTAAATTCTTTAAATAGGGGCTAGCTTGGGGAGAGATGCGTAGTTCTTTTCCGGTATCTGGCCCCAAATAGCTAAAGCACAACAAGCCATCTTCTCGTATTTGCCGATGCGCTATCTCTATCCAATCCTGAGGTCGTTCGTAGTGCTGAAGCTCTAAGCAGCTGATCATTAATCCATAGTGATTTTCTCGAGAGCTGGGATTTTGATGAAGAAGCGTCCCACGATTCAATAGGCCTCTGAACAGACGCTGCATTCGCAGACGCATTTGCTGATGAAGACTTAAGTGAGGGTCTGCCACTGTATCTATTTGGGCACTTGGAAACCGTTTTACCAGTTGCCGAAGACCCAAACCCGGAAAATCAGGTTGCAATAAAATTTCATTAGGCAAAACCTTAATGGGCTCTAATTTTTCGAGCATGCGCTGATAAATTTCAGACTGTAGCCATGAGAGGGGCGTGGACATAGGATCAGTATACTCAGCGCCCCATGCACCGATTGACTCCTCTAATCGACTTTCTATTGCCAACTTTATGTATGGTCTGCGAGCAGGTACAAAGTCAATTACTTTGCTCTAACTGCTTACTCAATAGTAAAAGGGCTATTCTTCAGCGGGCTAGGACTTGCACTATTTGCGGCATTCCCGTTGCCGTAAGGGAATCACGCTGCCTTGAATGTGTAAAAAATCCGCCAGCCTATGATGCAACTTTGTACCTAGACTCATACACCAGCAAGTTACAGCATGCTATGCACGCTTATAAATATCAAAGTCGACTTGCTTGTGCAGCTGGCTTTTCCTATCTGTGGAACCAGTGCGCTGATATGCTCTCACCGCAAATCTTTGCAGACTATCTTCTACCCGTTCCTCTTGGACTTAGTAAATTGGCTAGACGCGGTTTTAATCAAAGCTGGGAGATTGCAAGAAA
>DBCI01000116.1:7663-11246 GCA_002292975.1 Polynucleobacter sp. UBA962
AACTCTTAATCGAGCGATGCGCAAAGAAAAAATGGAGGGCATGTTTTATCTAAATACAAATTGGTGTGGGCGCTTTAAAGATCGCACTGTTATTGTATTTGACGATGTGATGACCTCGGGGGCGACAATGAATGCCATAGCAGCGTTGCTAAAAAGGGAAGGTGCTAAGCATGTTAGTGCTTGGGTTGTTTTACGAACACTACCCAAACCTTAAGAATCTGCAATATGATCCCATCATGTTTAATGTTGTCTTGTTTGAGCCTGAGATTCCGCCAAATACGGGGAATATTATTCGCCTCTGTGCCAATACGGGCGCACGTCTGCATTTGATTGAGCCCCTTGGCTTTCCACTGGAGCACGCCAAGCTAAAAAGGGCAGGGCTGGACTATCATGAGTTTGCCAATATTAGGGTTTATCAAAGTTGGCAAGATTTTTTAGAGCAAACTAAACCAAATCTATCGCGTGTATTTGCTTTAACAACAAAAGGGCATACAACATACCTAAGTAGTAAATTTCTTGGGAATGATTATTTTGTCTTTGGCTCAGAAACCAAGGGTATTAGTACGGAAGTAAGGACTGCTATTCCAAAAGATAATCATTTGCGCCTCCCCATGCTACCTAATAGTCGTAGCCTTAATCTTGCAAACTCAGTAGCAATAGTGGTTTACGAAGCATGGCGGCAAAATCAATTTACAGGCGGCCTCTAAGACTCTGTCTTCGGTTCACGTCCCATTAAAACCTGCACACCTTGTTCGACTGTTAGTTTGCCATTTAAGACTTCTACAACGGTAGTGCAAATTGGCATTTCAATATGATGGCGCTTTGCTAAATCAGTCACTGCGTTAGCGCACAGGACACCTTCTGCCACGTGGCCCAAGGCGCTTAACACCTGATTCAAGTCTTGGCCTGCTGCTAGGGATAATCCGACCCGTCGATTTCGGGATAAATCACCCGTTGCGGTCAAAATTAAATCGCCTAGCCCCGTCAAACCCATACAGGTCTCACTCTTACCACCCACAGCCTTTACTAAACGCATCATTTCTGCCAAGCCGCGTGTTAGCAAGGCAGCGCGCGCATTCAATCCCAAACCCAGACCATCACCAATACCAGCAGCGATCGCTAGAACGTTCTTCACTGCGCCGCCTAGCTCAACCCCAATTAAATCATCACTGGCATAAACACGAATATTTTCATGATGAAAGGCTCTCTGGACTAGTGCACAGAATTCGTGTTGATGGCTAGCAACTGTTAAGGCACATGGCAGACCTTCACCCACCTCTCGAGCAAAGCTAGGGCCAGACAGTACACCAAAGGCATGTCGATGAGTTGGGTGCTTTGCTAACTCGCGTTGTAACACTTGGTGAGGTAATAAGGCCGTAAGAGGTTCTAACCCTTTGCATAAATACAAAATATTGAGTGGGTGTTTTGCCTGCGTAAGTACATTCTCTAAGATTTGGGACAAGCCTGACATTGGTGTGGCAATTACTAATACATCATCCGAGCCCAGGCGACCAAGTGCCTTTTGGAAATCAGGCTCTAGTAAAAGGCCATCCGGGAGAGGGATCGCAGGAAGGTACTGTTTATTTTCTGCATCGATACTTAATGCTTCTATCTGTTTTGCGTTGCGCGCCCATAAACAGACCGACTGAGGGGCATGATGGCGAGCTGCTGATATGGCGATTGCCGTACCCCAAGCTCCACCACCAAGAACCGTAATATTCATTAGTTGGGCAGGATGATCTTACTTTCTGCATCGCCAGAACCTGCTTGCGGGGCCTGGGATTCTTGGGCTTGTGCCAAGCGGTGCTCATACATGCCATGAAAATTAATGTCCGATAAATGAATGGGCTGAAAGCCTGCACGACTAATAGTATCAGCGACATTTGATCGCAAGTAAGGGAAGATGATCGTTGGACAGGTAATACCAAGCATCGGATCAATCTGCTCTGGTGGAATATTTTTGAACTCAAAAATACCTGCCTGTTTTGCCTCTACTAAAAACATGACCTTACCATCGACCCTTGCTGTAACCGTGCTAAGTAAGGCAACCTCAAAAAGTTCTTCAGTTAAACGATCGACAGCAATATCGAGTTCTACCTGAATCTGTGGTTCGCTTGCAACTAACAAAATACCTGGGGCGTTTGGCTGCTCGAGGGATAAATCTTTTAAGTAAACACGTTGAATTACAAAAGAGGGATCACTAGAACCCGTTGCAGAATTAGTTGCAGCATCACTCATATTAAATCTCTTTCTCTAAGTAAGATGGGGGTAAGAACTAAAAAATTATCCGAGCAGGGGATCAAGTCCACCTGCACGATCTAAGGCCACTAGATCGTCATAACCACCAATATGGCGCTCGCCAATATAGATTTGCGGAACTGTTCTACGGCCAGTTCGAGTCATCATTTCTTCACGCTTACTCGGATCAAGATCAATCAAGACCTTCTGCAAATTTTGTACACCCTTTTTTTGTAAGAGTTTTTCTGCCATCACGCAGTATGGGCAAACACGGGTGCTATACATCAACACATCTGGCATAAGAACCTCGTTATTTGATCAATGGCAAACCAGAGGTCTGCCAAGCGCCAATCCCACCATCCAGTACACCCACTTCAGCAAAGCCTAGTTTGCGCAATTCTTTAGCGGCCTTTTGGGAATGCGTTGGTCCTCGACCAATCAGAACCACAGGAAGCTTTTGATCCAATTTAATGGTTTTTAAGCCCGCTTCAAGACTCTCCAACACCAGATTTTTGGCATTGGGTAGATGCCCTGCCTTAAAATCTTCTTCCGAACGTAAATCAATCACCGTTGCTTTGCGACGGTTTATCCAAATCGTCGCATCGGTAGGGCTTAGGCCTTTCCCAGTAATTAGGGTTGATAATGTCGGCATGAATAAGGCCATCCCTGAAATAATCATTAAGGCGGCAAGTACTAAGTTGTCTGTTTGAGCTAAGAAGTCCATTGCTAGATTATAGAATGCATCTATGAAACAACTCATCCTTGTCCGCCATGGCCAATCTGCGTGGAACCTTGAAAATCGCTTTACAGGTTGGGCCGATATTGATCTAACCCCCACCGGTGTTGAGCAGTCCCTGACTGCCGGCAGACTTTTGAGGGAGAAGGGCTATGAGTTTGATATCGCCTACACCTCAGTACTCAAAAGAGCCATTCGGACCCTTTGGCATATTCAGGACGCAATGGACCTGATGTGGGTGCCGGTGGTCCATAGCTGGCGGTTGAATGAACGCCATTATGGTGGCCTAACAGGTCTTAATAAGGCCGAGACCGCAGCTCAATTCGGGGATGAGCAGGTCTATACCTGGCGCCGCTCATATTCAATTCCGCCGCCGCCCCTTCCTGCGGAACAGCGAGCAGAAATTGCCAAAGACCCCCGCTATGCCAAATTACACGAGCAGGATATTCCCCATGGGGAGTGTCTAAAAGATACGGTTCAGCGAGTTCTACCCCTGTGGAATGAATCGATTGCTCCAGCCCTAAAACTCGGTAAACGGGTCATTTTAGTGGCTCACGGCAATAGCATTCGTGCCCTTATCAAGCATCTAGACCAAATCTCGGATGAGGC
>DBCI01000106.1:0-356 GCA_002292975.1 Polynucleobacter sp. UBA962
CCATTCCCCAAAGAATCTAATGCGCGCGATTGCAAATCAATGCAAATTGAGCCGCCCTTTTGAACCTCATTAAGAATTACTTGATTGTTTCGTACCTCCGCCATGGCAATGCCATCCAGACTGCGGACTTGAATATCTTTAATCCGATCCTTATTGAAAAGAATGACAACCTTACGGATAGGATCTAATTGCTTATGGCAGGTCTGTATCTCGACTACACCAGACTCTAGGCTGGACTTACTAATGATTACTTTTGATTCATAGGTATACGCGTTAGGATCAGGTCGATTTTTTAAATAGCGAATTTGTCCTTCGCCAACCACATCGGAGATCTCTAATGCATTTGCAATACCCGA
>DBCI01000106.1:450-1004 GCA_002292975.1 Polynucleobacter sp. UBA962
AGGAATTAATAAACTTTTTTACGAAGACGCTCATCACGTTTATCAATCATCAATTGCAAAAACCACTCACCGCGCTTCATGGGAGATTGCATCATATTATTGATGAACGCCTGAAAGCACTTTGCTAGATTCTGATTACTCATGATCACTTCCTTAATTTAATAAATTCCATTGTAATTTGTTTACCGCTTATAAGCTTAAACTAGGCCTAGGCCCTTGCCAGCAGCAAAGCGGCCAATCGTTTTAGCCTCCCCAAAGCCAGCTTGCTGCAGGAGTTGAATGACCGCCTGCTCAGCCTGCGGAGCACAAGAAATTAATAAGCCACCACTCGTTTGCGGATCCGTTATGAGATGTTGTTGCCATTCCTTCATAGTAGCTGACAGATTAATCTCGTGACCATAGGCCTGCCAATTACGAGTGGATGCGCCAGTATAGATATCAGCCTTTGCGAGCTCTACCGCTTCGGTAACAAGTGGTATTTGGTCCCATTGAAGCTCGGCCCGTAAATTTGCACCACGAGCCATCTCAAGCAAGTGCCCTGCTAGCCCAAAACC
>DBCI01000106.1:1096-4540 GCA_002292975.1 Polynucleobacter sp. UBA962
AGAGCAATCATTTGCTCATACCCCGATGGGGATAAGCGCTCTTTCTTTAAACCTGCGCTCAGGATACCAACCCCGATGGGTTTGCTGACGATAATGCAATCACCCTCCTGGGCACCACTATTCCGTTTTAAGTTATTTGGATCCACAATCCCGATCACAACTAAGCCATAGATCGGTTCGACGCTATCAATCGAATGGCCACCGGCAATCGGAATCCCAGCCGATTGACAAACAGACTCACCGCCTGCAGTTATTTTTTGAATGGTCTCTAAGGGCAGGACTTGAATTGGCATTCCCAGCAGAGCAAGTGCAAATAATGGTTGCCCGCCCATGGCATACACATCGGAGATCGCATTGGTCGCTGCAATCCGTCCAAAATCGAAGGGATCATCCACAATTGGCATAAAAAAATCAGTAGTTGCCACAATCGCTTGCCGATCATTAATTTGATAGACCGCCGCATCCTCATTGTTTTCAGAGCCTGCCAATAAAGACTGTGAAATCGTTTTAAAGGGGGAATCCTTCAAAATATCACTCAGGATGCCGGGGGCGATCTTGCAACCGCAACCGCCCCCATGGGATAGGGACGTTAGTCGACCGTTATAAGTAGGGGTAGTGGAATTCACCATATCATCTCAATATAAACTACTGTTTTTGGAAGAACTTCTTAATATTGGTAACTGCCTCTTTACCCAACTGCTGGGCACTGTCGCTTACATTTCGTAAGGTATCGGTAGCAACATCAAGGTAAGCTGTAACACTCTTTATGGCGGCCTGCTTAATAGCAGGAACAATGGCATTCACAATCTTGCTAACGGCTTCTTGCGTACCAGCACCATTCTTACCGGTATCGATATCAACAATATGAATGTCATCTAACTTTAAATTTACTGTTGTGCTAACAATGCGAGTATCTCGGTACGATAAATTAGCCCTCTCAATATCAAACTTCTTAATCAGGATTCTAGGCTGTTCACGGCCCTTATCTTTCGAACCCCCAGTCTTATCTGCGCTTTGACTGTTGTTGGAAGAGCGCGCAGCTTGATCTTGTAAGCTAGACAGGTTGTCCGTTTGCTTGGTCTTGATATAGAACACCATCGGGCTATTGAGCAAAATACGATCAATCACGACCGAGTCTAGTTTAGATTCTTTGGAGTTCAATGTAATCTCGATCAGCCCCGCTTTAAATGCTATCGGATCATCAAAACCAGGTGGGTTTGCAATCTCAAGATTCGTAATTGTGGCAGTGGTTTGGCGCAAACTAATATTAACTTCTCCAACGCTCACTTTAGTTCCAAGTGAGTCCGACCCATACTTCTCAATCGCAGTCTTCACATACGCATCAATCTTGCCTGAACTGTAATAGGCAATGCCAAGGGCGATGGCTAGTAGCACGACGATTGAAATAGCAACGATCTTGAGAATTTTCATGATTAAGCTCTTATAAACAGAATTTTATTTATGTACTTCCCGGATCTTCATAATCAGAATGCTTAATGCAAAGGCCAAGGTTAACGCATTGGTCACAATGAGCGGCATGCTATTGATCACAAGGCCATAGACAAGCCACAAGGCAACGCCACTGGCAAACATGCTGTACATCCCCACCGAAATACCGGATAGATCCTTAGTTCTCCAGGACTTTACTGCCTGAACTAAAAAGGAGAATGTTGTTAGGCATGCCGCCAAATAACCAATGATATCAACATGAAACTCCATAAGAACTTAATTACCCAGAAACCTTTAGCCTGCTTTAACTAATTCGGCCACTAGCACTTAAGCCCCTCACCATCGTGTTCTCACAAGCGCCGCACTTCAAGTTCTCAATTTCTACGGTCATTTGATTTGCCATCATTCTCTCCCTGAGAAAGTAGTTTTATTTTTCATTGTAGGTCTTTATTGAGTTTTTAGCTGTTTAGCAAGATCCAGAAAATCGCTAGCATGGTAGTTAGTCCAGGTCTCACAATGCAAATCGTCTCTCGAGTGCTTGGGGCCAAACTCCAGTGGCCGCTCAATAAATGCTGTTTGCAGACCACAGGCATGGGCAGCTTGAAGATCGTCCTTGTGAGAGGCTACCAACATCACCTCGTAGGGCTCTAATTCAAAGATATTGCAAACCCCTAAATAGGTTTCTGGATCGGGCTTATAGTGACGAAATACCTCTGCCGATAAGATTAGATCCCAAGGCAAATTTGCGTTCTTCGCCATATTGGCTAAGAGCCCTAAATTACCATTGGAGAGCGTCACAATCGTGTGATCCTGCTTTAAGAGATTTAGGCCTTTCACCGTATCTGGCCATGGATGCAAGCGGTGCCATACGAGATTCAAATGCCTTTTCTGAGATTCGGTGAGCCTATCGATACTGAACTCTTTTAAAACTTGGTCGAGGATGATGCGGTGTAAATCATCAATTCGGGTCCACCCAAGCTCCCCAGAGCGCACTCTTGCCATGGCAGGTTTATAACCACTACGCCAGCGACTGGCAAACGAAATGGCATCGATCTCAGGGATAAGGCTAGCAACCTCCGCAGTAATCGAGCCGTGCCAATCGACAACCGTCCCAAATACATCAAAAGCCAATACTTTAGGTTTCATATCCAGTAATCCATCAGAATTAAGCAATAATCCATAATAGACAAAAATAACTCTTACCTCTATAAATAACCCTGAACTCCATACTCCATGCCTATCATTACCAATATTGAAGACCTGCGCGTTTTACATCAAAAACGTACCCCCAAAATGTTTTATGACTATGCCGACTCCGGTTCGTGGACCGAGTCGACCTATCGCGCTAATGAATCCGATTTTCAGAAGATCAAATTACGGCAACGGGTGGCGGTCAATATGCTCAATCGGACCACCAAAACCAAAATGATTGGCCAAGATGTTGCGATGCCTGTGGCATTGGCGCCCACTGGCTTAACAGGTATGCAGCACGCCGATGGGGAGATCCTTGCTGCCCAAGCCGCAGAGAAATTTGGGGTGCCATTCTGCTTATCGACCATGAGTATTTGCTCGATTGAGGATGTTGCCGAACGTACTACAAAACCATTTTGGTTCCAGCTCTATGTCATGAAAGACCGTGGCTTTATTGAGCGCTTGATCGAACGGACCAAAGCAGCGAATTGCTCAGCCCTAGTTCTTACATTAGATCTTCAGATCTTAGGTCAGCGCCATAAAGACATTAAGAATGGCTTGAGCGCTCCACCAAAATTAACCATTTCTAATATTCTGAACATGATGACCAAACCACGTTGGTGTATGGGGATGCTACAAACACCCCGTCGCACCTTCCGTAATATTGTTGGTCACGCTACTGGTGTTGGCAATATGTCTTCACTATCTTCATGGACCGCTGAACAATTTGATCCAGGGCTCAATTGGGGAGACGTTGAGTGGATTAAAAAACTTTGGGGCGGCAAGCTCATCATCAAGGGCATC
>DBCI01000106.1:4588-5117 GCA_002292975.1 Polynucleobacter sp. UBA962
ATTGTGTCTAATCATGGCGGTCGTCAACTTGACGGCGCTGTATCGAGCATCAAAGCGCTACCCGGTATCGTCGATGCAGCGGGTAAGGATATTGAAGTATGGATGGATGGTGGTATTCGGTCGGGTCAAGATGTCCTCAAAGCGTGGGCTTTGGGTGCCAAGGGAACGATGATTGGTCGCTCCTTTTTGTATGGCTTAGGCGCCATGGGTGGCCCTGGTGTTACTAAATGCTTAGAGATTATTCATAAGGAACTGGATCTCACCATGGCATTTACCGGCTATCGTGATATTCAGGATGTGACAAAAGATATTTTGTACCCAGGGACTTACTAGATTTATTTTGCATTAGGGAAGAAGGACTGCTCACCAGCAACGCGGTAGGATGCGATGCTATCTTGACCTTCTTTGGAGACAATCCAATCAATAAATGCTTGGCCTTCTGCTTTCTTCACCTTTGGGTGCTTCGCAGAACTCACGAGCATCACGCCATATTGATTGAAGAGTTTTGGGTCGCCCTGAACCAGAATGG
>DBCI01000091.1:0-2256 GCA_002292975.1 Polynucleobacter sp. UBA962
GTTATTTCTGGGCAAGCAACGATCGATAAGATCAAACAGACGCCCACTGGTATTGCATCGACGCCGCGTGGTCGCATGGCCGATGTGCCCAACACTCCTGTTGTGATTGAATCGGCCACCATCCTGAAATAAACCAAATGTTCCTTCTAGATGATGTGAATAGTAGTCGGGAGCATCCGAGTAGCCGACTCTATCAACACGTCAAACACGCTTGGCGCATAGATCATACAAGCGAGCTAGAGAACTGCTTTGCAGAAATGCAAACAGCTCTCAGCAACGGGGATTACCTCGTCACCCTGTTCTCTTATGAGTTGGGGCACTACTTTCAGCGCATTGCGTGCAAATACAGTGAGCCCCTACCGCTCGTTCGTGCTTGGTCATTTACGGGGGTAAACAAATGCTCCAAAGAAGAAGTGGATCACTGGTTAGCCGATGTCCTTGCAAAAGAAGATCAAGTCGTTGGTGTGATGAACCTACGAGATTCAATTACGTCGGAGCATTTCAATCAAGATATTGAGCGCATTCAGGAATGGATCCGCAGTGGCGATACCTATCAAATTAATCATTCATACCGAATTGCTGGAGAGGTGTATGGCTCGCCGCTTGCACTGTATGCTCAATTGCGCGAACGTCAACCAGGTCCTTATGGTGCATATCTGGACGATGGTAACGATATCGTCTTATCGCAGTCTCCCGAACTCTTTATTAAACGCACCAACGGTATCTTTGTTGCGCAGCCCATGAAAGGCACCGCCGATGCGCGGCATCAGGCAGCTCATGAGTTATCCGATGATCCCAAGAATCAGGCGGAGAACGTCATGATTGTGGATCTCTTGCGCAATGATCTGGGGCGTATCTCCGAGCCCGGTAGCGTTACAGTGCCGGCACTTTTTGAGGTTAATCGTCATGGCAATGTACTGCAGATGACCTCCACCGTTCAGGCTAAGGCGCGCCCCCAACTGAGCATGATCGAGATCTTGCGTGCTGTGTTCCCGTGCGGCTCAGTCACCGGAGCACCCAAGAAACGCAGTATGGAGATCATTCAGGATCTTGAAGACAGTCCACGCAATTGGTATTGTGCCGCGCTGGGCTGGTTTGATCCCAATGGCGACTTTGCACTTAGTGTTCCCATTCGGACTCTACAGGTGCAGCGTGATTCGGTTTCCTCTACAGCGCAGTTTGTCTTGGGAGTGGGCGCTGGTATTACGATTGACTCGGATCCAATTGCAGAATATGAAGAATGCCAGATTAAGGCTGCGTTCTTATCGAGTTTGCCCAGTGGTGTTGGGCTCTTTGAAACTATTCGTTTTAATGCTCAAGAAGGTATAGGGCGTGTCGCTCATTATCGTGAGCACCTAGACCGTCTATCGCATTCAGCCAAGGCTTTACGTATTCCCCTCGATATCAATGCGGCTAGCGCATTGTTAGAACAAAGCGCCATGCATCTGCCTACAAGGTCTGCCTACCGAGTTCGTCTAGATCTTAGTCGTTTAGGTGAGTTATCCATCTCCAGCGCTGTCTTAGATGATTTGCCATCATCGGTGCAGGTATTTTGGGCGCATGAGATTTTAGAGGGTGCTACTCATTCTCTGAGGATGCAATCCAATAATCCTTTATTGCTTCACAAAACTACGCAACGCAAGGTGTATGACTTGGCATGGCAAAAAGCAGTGTCTTTGGGTGGCTTTGACGCATTGTTCATCAATGAACGCGGTGAATTAACCGAAGGGGGTCGCACCAGTATTTTTGTTCGCCCACACCACTCAGATGAGTGGCTTACCCCACCCCTGTCGGCCGGTGTTCTTCCAGGGGTTATGCGATCATCCATCTTACGCAATCCTGCACTTAAAGCCCGTGAGGCTAACCTGACTATTGACGATGTTATCGGCGCCAATGAAATAATGCTAAGCAATGCCCTGCGCGGAATGATCAAAGCCCATTTATGAACTATTGCCCCTCTTGCGGTTCAAGCATCGCCCTTTTAGTGCCTGCCGATGACACCCGCCTACGGCATGTGTGTTCACAATGCAAAGAGGTTCACTATCGCAATCCACGCAATGTGGTCGGCACTATTCCGATTTGGGAGAACCAGGTCTTGCTTTGTCGACGAGCTATTGAGCCAAGATATGGTTATTGGACCTTACCGGCAGGCTTTTTAGAGATTGGGGAGAGTACCGAGCATGGCGCGATTCGCGAGACCATGGAAGAAGCAGGGGCTGAAGTAGAGATTCAGTCCTTGTACTCGCTTTTAAATGT
>DBCI01000091.1:2285-5919 GCA_002292975.1 Polynucleobacter sp. UBA962
CATCTCTTTTATCTAGCCCAGATGCGAACACCGCAATTTGCAGCCGGCACAGAAAGTCTAGAGGTTGCCCTCTTTACTGAAGAGAACATTCCGTGGACTGAACTGGCCTTCCCTACCGTGAAGCAAACCTTGCAGTGGTACTTTGCCGATGCACGAGCTGGACACCTCGGAGATCTTGGGGTTCATACGCGCGATATTCTGCCGAGCGAGCGAATCGGATGATGGTCTCTTCATGAGCACGATCCCGTGGCTTGGGCCTAGTGATCCATTTCCGGATCCACAAACACATAGCGATCCAGATCCCGAGGTTCCGGGACTGCTAGCAGTCAGCGAGCGAATTTTTGCCAATCAACTAGAGCGCGCGTATCGCAATGGAATTTTTCCATGGTACTCCGTGCGTCAACCCGTCTTGTGGTGGTCACCCGATCCCCGCATGACCCTGAACCCAGCGGATTTAAAAATTAGTCATTCACTACGTAAATCTATCCAGCATTTTGTGGGCGACCCCCACATGCAATTACGTGTGGATCATGACTTTAGTGGCGTGATGCGAGCCTGTGCGACCACTGAACGCGCTGGCCAAGATGGCACTTGGATCACCCACGAGATTATTGATGCCTATAGCGCTCTGCACGAGCAAGGCTACGCCCATTGCATCTCGATCGAACAACACTCGCAAACAGTCGGTGGGCTGTATTGTGTTTGTCTTGGCAAAATGGTCTTTGGGGAGTCCATGTTCTCAAGGGTGAAGGATAGCTCCAAGCTTGCTTTAGCAGCCTTATGTGCATGGTGCTACGATCATGGTGTGACCTTAATTGATTGCCAACAAGAAACTGCCCATCTGCGCTCACTCGGTGCCAAACCGCTGCCGCGTAATTCTTTTTTGCAACATCTGCAGCAAGCACTATCTCAAAAAGAGCCTTGGCCTTGGAACTTTGATAAGACCGTTCTTCAGAAATACCTTGTATGAGTCGTATTCAAGAACTTCCCATCACGGCCATTCAGTTTTATGCAACGGCACCCTATCCATGTAGTTATTTGCCTGATCAAATTGCTCGCTCTCAAGTGGCCACCCCTTCTCATGCGATTGGAGAGGATGTCTACAGTAATCTTGTAAATGCTGGCTTTCGTCGCAGTGGCTTATTTACATACCGACCCTATTGCGATGATTGCAAAGCATGCATTGCAACACGTATTCCAGTACAACACTTTCAGCCCAATCGCAGTCAGCGGCGTAGCATGAAGCGTCATTCGGGTTTACAGGCGCAGGTTCTGAGTTTGGCGCATCATGAGGAACACTACCGTCTTTACCAGGCGTATCAGGCGCAACGCCATCATGGTGGCCAGATGGAAAATGACAATCAAGAGCAGTACATGCAGTTTCTATTACAAAGCCGGGTGAACTCACGCATCGTTGAATTTAGAGACGGGCCAGACGACTCTCATCCTGGTCGCCTCCGTATGGTTAGTATGATTGACGTTGTTGAGCATGGCATCTCTTCGGTTTATACCTTTTACGATGCCAGTGTGCCAAACGCTAGCTATGGTACCTACAGCATTTTGTGGCAGATCAATCAGGTTCAGCAACTCGGTCTTCCTTACCTATATTTAGGCTACTACATCGCACAGAGTCCTAAAATGGCATACAAGATCAAGTTTGCTCCAATCGAAGGGTTGATCGATGATCAATGGCAAAACCTGAATCCTGCACCGCGCGATGATTGATACCTATCCCCTTCTTCGTCCACTGCTGTTCTCGATGGATCCCGAGTCGGCCCATGACTTCTCCTTTAATCAACTCGATCGTCTAGAGCGTTGTGGTCTGCTGAGTGGTTTAATTGGCAAGCCACTCATTAGACCAATTCAGTTATGCGGTATTGCATTTCAGAACCCTGTTGGACTTGCGGCGGGTCTTGATAAAGACGGCAAACATATTGATGCTCTAGCAAGCCTTGGATTTGGTTTTCTGGAAATCGGTACGGTAACCCCCAAGGGGCAGCCTGGTAATCCTAAGCCTCGCATGTTTCGTTTACCAGAGGCAAATGCTCTGATTAATCGCATGGGATTTAATAATGACGGGGTGGATGCCTGTGTTGAGCGGGTAAAGCGCTCGCGCTTTTATCAATCAGGCGGTGTCATTGGCTTAAATATTGGTAAGAATGCCAGCACAGCCCTAGAAGATGCCAGCAAAGATTATGTTATTTGCTTAAACACCGTCTATCCGGTTGCTACTTACATCACTGCCAATATCTCATCTCCAAATACGAAGAACCTGCGCGATCTTCAAGGTGAGGTTCTGCTGCGACAACTCTTGTCTGCCTTGCATGATGCACGCAAAGCCTTAGCCGATCAGTATGGCGTTCGTAAGCCACTCTTCTTAAAAATTGCTCCTGACCTTGAAGAAAATGATTTACGCTTGATAGCCGACCTCTTACTCGAGTTTGAGATTGATGCTGTGATTGCGACCAACACCACTATTAGCCGGACCACTGTTTGTAATCTTCCCTATGGCAATGAAGCGGGTGGTCTCTCCGGATCGCCCGTACTTACCCTATCGAATCAAACTATTCACCATCTCTTTCAGTATTTACAAAACCGGATTCCGATCATTGGGGTCGGTGGCATTCTCTCTGGGGAAGACGTCAGACAGAAGATCGATGTAGGCGCCAGTTTGGTGCAACTCTATACCGGTCTCATTTACAAGGGCCCTAAACTGATTAGGGATTGTGTTCGCGCCTTTGAATAGGCATTTGATTTTGTAATGCCGCAGGTCACAACCCCTATTTTTGGATTACTATATCGTTTCACAATATGCAATAAAGCCAATATTCGCTACAATCACAGGCATGGATCGCAAAGCAACGAAGAACTCAGGAGAAGCTGGCAAGACCGCCATTCAGGTGGTCGAGCGCATGATGAACTTGCTCGATTGCCTAGCGGATCATGAAGAGTCTAGCAGTCTGAAATTACTCTCTCAACAGACAGGGCTTCACCCTTCTACCGCACACCGTATCCTCAATGATATGGTTGCGTGTCGACTCGTTGAGCGTGGTGATGGCGGCACCTATAAATTAGGTTTACGCCTGCTCGAACTGGGTAATTTGGTCAAGGAGCGCTTATCCGTGCGGGAAGCGGCGCAACTCCCCATGCGGGTCTTGCATAAACTCACGGGGGAAACCGTGAACCTCTCCGTTCGTCAGGGTGATGAAATTGTGTACGTGGATCGCGCATACAGCGAGCGCTCCGGTATGCAGGTAGTACGTGCGATTGGTGGCCGTGCGCCTTTGCATCTTACTTCGGTGGGTAAATTATTTTTAGCAGCCGATGATGCCAATCAGGTACGAGCATATGCCACTCGTACGGGTCTTGCAGGTCATACCCGCAATAGCATTACCCAAATTGCTAAATTAGAAAGTGAATTATCGAGCGTGCGCCATATTGGCCATTCGCGGGATAACGAAGAGCTGGAGTTAGGGGTCTGCTGTCTGGCTGCGGGCATCTTAGATGACACCGGCAAACTGGTTGCCGGTCTCTCATTAAGTTCGCCCACCGATCGTATGCAAGCCGATTGGCTCAAGGCTTTGCAAGATACCGCTTTGCAAATCTCTAAAGGCTTAGGTTACAAAGCGCCGCA
>DBCI01000091.1:5987-8821 GCA_002292975.1 Polynucleobacter sp. UBA962
GGCTCACCGGGTTGATAGCTTTCTATCCAATCTTTGACGCGTACTGCATCTGCAAAACGTGATTGTGTTCCCACAGAGTCTAAGAATACAAGGAGTAATGGCATTCCATTGACCTTGGCCTGCATTACTAAGCATCGGCCTGCCGCACTAATAAAGCCGGTCTTCTGTAAGCCAATCTCCATATCGCCGGCACGTACCAAACGGTTGGTGTTTAAGAACACCTGTGGTCTCTTATTAATCACCATGGTCATGTCTGGCCATACTGAGAAATCCCGAATTAATTTGTAGTTATAAGACGCAATCAGTAAGCGAGCAAGATCCTCGCCCGTGGAGACATTACTTGCCAATAATCCCGTAGGGTCTGTAAAACTTGAATGGGTCATTCCTAAGGCATATGCCTTGTGGTTCATGGCTTCGATGAATGCGGGTACACCACCTGGATAATTACTGGCTAGCAGTTGTGAAGCGCGGTTCTCCGACGACATCAGAGCCAATAAGAGTGCTTCCTCTCGGGTCAGTTTGGTACCTAGCGATAAGCGAGACTTCGCATAAATTTTGACCTCGGCCTGGGTGATCGTTAAGACCTCATCCAATGGCGCATTCGAGTCCAGTACCACCATGGCGGTCATTAATTTAGTGATCGAGGCAATCGGCAAACTCACATCGGGGTTCTTCTCAAACAAAACCTCTTTGGTCTGTTGATCAATCACCATCGCCACACTGGACTTCAAACTCAGATCATCCGGTTGATTACGCAAACCCATCGCATTAGCAAACGATGGGCGATCGGGGGCCACTTTTTTACTTTTAGGACGATTAACGGTGGTCCGAACTTGCTTTGGATTGGAGGGTTTTTGTTTCTTAGTTTGGCTTGACTTTTGGGGCGGTGGCGACGACTGAGCTGCAACCGGTTCGATGGCACAAAGACTAATGCTAAGTACTGCTAAGATCAAAATCCGGAGAGGGTGTTGGGTCCTTATCTGCCAACCAGATAAATTGGGCGCTACTAGCTTTTGCAATCTACGCAATGCTCTCAATCAAAGCCCCAAAACAAAGTACTGACTCATGATAATAAAGTTATTGGGTTTTGGGTGAACTATTTTGTTGGTAGTTGACCAAGATCACGGCGGTCATGGTCAAGCCCAGACCAGCAAGCATAATAAGACTTATAGGCTCATCAAATAAGAACCAGGCCATCAACGCTGTGGTTGGGGGTGTTAAATACAAGAGGCTCGTGACTTTGGTTGCGGCTCCCTTCCGAATCAGAATAAACAACAAACTAATGGCACCGATCGAGGTGGGTAGGATTCCCCAGAGTAAGGCGCCAATTACCGGCGCATTCCAGACAATCTCGCGGGTCTCAAAGAGAAGAGCCACCACTAAACAGAGTACGGTTGAGATAGAAAACTGAATCATCGATCCTGCTCGCAAATCAAATTGGGGGCAATATTTTTTTTGATAGAGCGTGCCAAAGGTAATGGCAAACAGGGCGGCAATTGCAAAAATAAATGCTGCAACAGGGATATTTGCAAAACTTGTTTTCTCAGCAACCACCAAGGCAACTCCACCAATCCCTAAGAGTAATCCTAGCCACTGTTGGTAACTCACCCGCTCGGATACCCACGAAGCGCTCCATGCGGTCAAGATCGGTTGCAGGCCCACAATCAATGCCACCAATCCAGCGGTCATCCCCAAACGGACAGCACTCCATACGCCCATCACATACCCAAACTGCAATAGCGCACCTGCAATAGCGATATGAATGGTTTGTGAGCGATTAGGCCAGACAGGCTTCCAAAATAGGATGATGATGCCCATCACAATCAGCACGCCTGTAAAGCGTATGAACAAGAAGGTGGCAGGCTCCATATAGGGCATGCCAAAACGGGCGATGATAAAACCTGTACTCCAGATAAATACAAAGATCGGCGCCGCTAAGGATTCAAGGGGGAAACGCTCTGACGCCAGACTCATAACTTATCGCTTCAATAATGAAGACGCAATTGTATGCTGATGCTCTGTAGCCATGCGTATTGTTTGCGCATGAATCAATACGGTTTTCTCAATTGGATTTGCATAGCCTCCTGCCATCGCTAGTGCTACTGCGATTCCTGCCTTGCTCGCAAACTCCAATACCGTACGATCGCGTACAGCCATCCCCTCTTGGCTTATTTGTAAACGTCCTAGACGATCTTCATAATACGGATCAGCGCCAGCTAGATAAATTAAGAAATCAATTTTTTGCTGACTTAAGTAGCTTAGGGCTTGATCAAGCGCTTGCAAATACGCAGGGTCTGTTGTGCCATCCGGTAAGGCAATGTCAAGATCACTTGTCTCTTTTGCAAAGGGGTAGTTCTTTTCTCCATGAATCGATACCGTTTTCACTGCAGGATCATTTTGCAAAATAGAGGCGGTGCCATCGCCTTGGTGAACGTCAAGATCCAGTATCGCTATCTTCGAAAGATTCTTTGCCTTCGCCATTGAGTCTTTTAAAAGGACTCGCGCAGCAATTGCCGCATCATTAAATACACAAAATCCCGAGCCCTTATGACGATATGCGTGATGCGTACCTCCGGCTAAATTAGCAGCAATCCCATCCACAAGTGCTGCCTTGCAGGCTGCTATGGTTGCTCCAGCCGAACGCCGTGAGCGCTCTACCATTTTGGCACTCCAGGGAAAGCCAATCTCTTTTTGTTGCGCCTCACTTAAGGAGCCATTAATGACCGCTTGTAGATAGCTAGGGTCGTGTGCCAATAAGATCTCAGAATCACTTGCACTCGGGGCCTCAACGAGGTCTAGGTTTTGAAACTCCAATACCGTATCGCGCAACATTT
>DBCI01000038.1 GCA_002292975.1 Polynucleobacter sp. UBA962
TCATCACTGTTCTGCTCGTCATCGGATTGATCGGGCATTTGGGTGGCCCGTGGGATCAACACTAAACTGACCGCGCGCTCTATATGTTCCTTACTTGGTATTGTTCCTTCCCACAGGGAATCTAGTGCAGCTAAGTAACGTGCAGTCCGTACTGTAAATTGCACAGCACGAATGGATGGGATTCCTAATTGAATTGCAATACCTACGATTGCATCCATTTGATCATCCTCGAGCTTAATCTCAGCGAGACGAGTCTGGACTAGACCCGGATCAAAATCACTAAATTCTTTATCCACCTCTTCATCCGGCAGAGATCGCCAAGCAAACCCATCGAGATCAATGTGAAAGGCACAGCGCTCCATTAATTTTGGGTTGACGTGCTCATCGTCTTCAATACTTTCGTCGAGCGCGATCACCCCAATACGACACACCATGGTTTTACTCTGGCCATCACGCTCTAGCTGAATCCTGCCATGATCCAATGCAGTTGAAATACGGGCAGCCACGCCCATCTCAAGACGCTCGGCCATTGGTAGGACCACAATGCCTTGATCACACTTGGCTAACAGGCCCTCACGTAAGACCGGTTTACCCTGTTTAAGAGTGGCTTCAATATCGAGGCCACCGAGTAAGTTCTCATCTGTAATATTGCTAGGTATTTTTCGTAAGGGTACTAACAAGCCTTGCTGCACAGCCATTTTCTCCAGCGCGCCAAGCCAGCGATCGCGTACCGGACCAGAGCGTGAGCGTACGATGACTCCCCCAAAATGATGGGGAGCAAGCACTACCAACTGTGCAATCTGCAGATACGCTAACCAGTATTCGGTCATTAATTAAGCAAAGAGTTCATCAAGTGCGCGTTGGACACGTGTTGCAGAACTGGACTCATCGAGTGGATTTCGGCGTAAGCGATGCTGTAAAGCAGGTACTGCAATGCGTTTGAGATGCTCGCGGCTTACCTTATTTTTACCCTCTAATGCTGCTACAGCACGGGAGGCGCGCAATAAGGTGAGCTCGCCACGCAAGCCATCGGTACCAAGATGAGCACAGAGGGTAGTAGCATCTTCTAGTAACTTATCGTCGGCTTTCACGGTAGGTAATTTTTTTCGGGCAGCGGTCATTTGTCCACGGATCTTTTCTTCTTCTTTCTCCCACAGCGCTAAGAAGACCTCAGGATTACGTTCAAACTGATCGCGCCGCTTAATGATCTCCACCCGTCCTGCCATATCACTGGGTGTCTTTACCTCAACTGCCAAACCAAAGCGGTCCAGTAATTGTGGGCGTAGCTCGCCCTCTTCGGGATTGCCACTACCAACTAGAACAAATCGTGCTGGATGGCGCACACTTAAACCCTCACGCTCAACGACGTTCTGTCCTGAAGCGGCCACATCAATTAAGAGATCCACCAAATGATCATCCAGCAGATTTACTTCATCGATGTATAAAAATCCACGATGCGCTCTTGCTAATAGGCCAGGTTCAAAGGCTTTTTCGCCCAAGGTCAAGGCTTTCTCAATATCTAAGGCGCCAAGCACGCGATCTTCGGTTGCGCCTAAAGGTAAGTCCACCACGGGTACAGGGCGTACTTCGGTTTTTACTTTTGTTTTGGAACTGGACTGCGTATCGCAAATTGCACAAGCGCCTGCCATAGCCTTTGGATCACATCCATAGGGACAGTTTTGAACCACAGTCATATTGGGCAACAAGGCAGCAAGGCCTCGAACCGCAGTTGACTTACCTGTGCCACGATCACCCATTACCAAGACACCTCCAACGCTTGGATCGAGGGCGGCAACTAGAATGGCTAATTTCATATCCTCTTGCCCAACAATGGCTGAAAAGGGGTAATTACGAGACATACCTTGCTCCTATTAGTAACAATTAACTGCTTGTCGTTAATTTAGGGTTAAATATAAGGCATATAAACCTGAAAATTAGCCGAACAAAGGGAAAGCCATGAGTGAAAGTAACCCAAAAGACATTAAAAACATTGAGCACCGGATCGAATCCTGGCTAATCCCTACCGGAAATCTCTTTGTTTCTTTATTCCACCGGATAGCCCTCTTTGGTATTGGCGCAGCTACAGTTTGGGCCGCTGGTATGAGTTTTGCTGAAATGATGCAAAAACCATATGCATCCGTTCAAGACTTACTCCTACTCTTTATTTATCTAGAAATCGGTGCGATGGTGGGCATTTATTTTAAGACTAACCATATGCCAGTAAGGTTCTTGATCTACATCGCCATCACAGCGGTCACGCGTCTGATTATTGATTTAGTTGGCACGAAGCATGAGGCAGATATGGGGATTCTGCTCATGGGTATCACTATTTTTGTTTTAGCACTTGCTAATGCTTTGATTCGTTATGCCTCGAATAAATTTCCGAGTAAATCGGATGCCCATAATGAGTAACTCGTGAGTCCTGAAGAGCGACAAACCCGGATTGATTTAGCTGCCTGCTATCGGCTTTGCGCCTTTGAGGGCTGGGATGATTTGATTTATACGCACATCTCAGCAAGCGTTCCTGGCGAACCTCACCACTACCTAATTAATCCATTCGGCTACCAGTTTGATGAAATTACTGCATCTAATTTAGTAAAGGTCAACACACGGGGTGAGATTGTCGACTCCAACTCTCCATATAAAGTAAACCCTACCGGCTTTGCAATTCATGGGGCAGTCCATCGCGCAAGACCAGATGCTCACTGCGTCATGCATCTTCACAATACCGCGGGGATTGCGGTATCTGCGCAAAGTAAGGGCCTACTCCCTCTGTCGCAACATGCCATGCGCTTTATGGGCCATATTGCATACCATGACTACGAAGGCGTTGCTCTGACCGAGACTGAAGGAAAACGCTTAACCGAGTCTTTAGGTCAGCACCCTGCAATGCTCTTACGAAACCATGGCACCCTGACACTGGGGAGAACAATTGGTGAAGCCTATGTAGTTATGGCAACTCTGATTAAGGCCTGTGAAATCCAAATTGCAGCACTTAGTTCTACAGATTTATACACACCGAAACAAAGTGTGATTCAGAAAGCAGCCGACGAGTTACATGACAATGGGGCCGAAGAAGGCATTCTCGAGTGGCCTGCCTTATTACGCATGCTCGATCGATTTGATGAGAGCTATAAAGATTAATACCCATCATTACGAAAGGAATAGGTATGCCAACCTTAAATGTGCAATTGTTTGAAGGTCGTACCGTTGAACAAAAACGTCAATTTGTGGCCGAGGTTACTCGAGTGACTTGTGAAACCTTGGGCTGCTCAGCAGGCTCTGTTGACATCATCATCACGGATGTCAAAAAAGAAGATTGGGCAACCGGTGGTAAGTTATGGTGTGATGCAGATAACAAATAAAAAGCTAAGCATGAACGGTGATCCTCATACCCAAGGCTTGAATCACTTTTGATACTGTATCAAACCGAGGTTTGGTATTCGGTTTTAGGGCTTTGTATAAGGCCTCGCGGCTTAGTCCGCTAGATTGGGCAACCTCTACCATCCCTTTAACCCTAGCAATATGCCCTAGGGCAGCAGCCAGTTCCGCGTCGTCCCCATCAGCAATGACTTGGTTTAAGTATTCTGTCATTGCTCTTTTACTTTTTAGTAAACGAGCAATATCAAATTCAGAGCATTTCAGGTTTTTAGTCTCTCTTAATAATTTCATTGATCTCCCCAAGTTCCATAATTAGCGCCTTTGCTAATTTAATATCCTTTGCTTGAGATTTCTTACCACCTCCATTGAGCATCACAATAATCAATGGATCCTGATGAAAATAGTACATTCTCCAGCCAGCACCGAAAAATTCACGCATCTCATACAAAAAATTAGCTAACTGCTTAATATCTCCTAAATTTCCACGTTGAGCCTTTTCAAGGCGCCTAGCCAAACGTAATCGCGTTGCTAGATCTTTAATACTAATCAAACATTCCCTAAAAATTGATGTCTCTATTACAGTAATCATGCAGGAATTTTAATAGATCAATTGTAATCGATCGATTACAATATTGCAATCCCCTACCAATTACGAAGGATTAAATGGTTTGCGCTTTTTCCAAGAAAAACTCAGCCTGCGCCAGAGATTCTTCTGCATCAAGCCCGACGATATCTGCCTGAACCTCTTTGCGAAGTTCGGGTTTGGCAATAAATATTGGGCCGCCAACCATTACCCCAATTTTTTGATTAAGAGATTCCTCTTTCAATAGGGCTACAAATCGCGCTAACGCAGGGAGTTGATCTTCAGTGCTAACCGAGAGCCCGACCAGATCAAAGTGTTGCGTCTTGATTGCCGTCACAATATCGGCCTCACCGGCAGCCAGTTCACCCCAAACTTTCCAACCGCCTCTGCGGAAAAACTCAGACACCATAAAAAGCCCCAAGGTATGTTGTGAGCCTGGTAATGGCACTAGCATGGCATGAGGCGCCGCCTCATCGGTTCGCGCAAATTCCTGAAAGAGTGGGCTAAAGTCATACACCAACTGCTTAATCCGCCACATGCCGGTCGTGACCTGCGTAAAACTGGCTTGATCTTCTTCCCACATTGTTCCAAGACGTCGAGCTACGGGAGCCAACAATCGCATATAGATTTCTTCGAGGGGCACTCCCTGTTCGTAGAGCGCTTGTACAAATTGCGCTGCGCGACTAGCGTCATCTTGTAGCACCATCTGAGATAACTCTTCAACGCGCGTTTGATCATCCAAACGAATATTCATCACTGGCGCAGTACTGGCTTGCGCATGTCCAGCATGGGTCATCAATAGACGGGGAATGACATTAGCCTCGATCGTTTGCATGAGCCAATCTAAATGTTCATTGGGTCCTGCATTGGTACGCAGCGGTCGACTACCAAGATCAACCGCTAATTGTGAGATACGGTCTGGATTACTGTCATTGGCCGATTCATGAACACACTCGTCCCATTCAGCCCGACTGGGGTTGATGTTCTGCTGTTGCTCATCCTTGGAAAACAACTTTTCCTTGATGAGGCTGGCATATCTCCAAATAACCATACTATCTCCGATTTTCTTAAGGTATTTCGTCTTAGGGGCTAGCCAAACCTCTACTGAAAATCAGGCCTATTTAGTCCATCTCTTTTGCTTTTCTATTTATAAATCCATAGGCAAGAGACCGCCATGAATGATTACTTTTAAGGGTAAACCCTTGATTTAATGCTGATTACATCTGAAAGTGTCAATAAAAGTTGACACATCTATATGAAACCAATATAAAAAGGGTAGTCCCTTTTGGAGCTAAAAAGCCATGGCCGTGTCCCAGAAATCGAAAAAAATTGCAATACCAATCCGTTTGGTATTAGTGACGATGGATACGCACTTAAACAGTGCCGCTAGACGTGCGCAATTTCAGCTCCAACGCGCAATACCTGGCCTATCCCTCCAAATTCATGCGGCCAGCGAGTTCGCTGGTAATCCAGAGTTAACCCAAAAAGCGCTCGATGACATTGCGGCCGGCGATATTGTCTTAGCTACCATGCTCTTCATGGAAGATCACTACCTTCCTGTCTTTGAGGCTCTCAAAGCAAAACGGGATCACTGTGACGCCATGGTCTGTGCGATGTCTGCTGGTGATGTGGTCAAACTAACGAAGATTGGTAAGCTCGATATGAGCAAGCCCGCAAGTGGCCCGATGGCGATCCTCAAAAAATTACGTCCTAAGGCCAAAACAGAAGGTGAGAAACAAACAAGTTCTGGCGCTAAACAAATGAAGGTCTTGCGCTTAATTCCACAAATCTTGCGTTGGGTACCTGGAACCGCACAAGACGTCCGAGTATATTTTTTAACTCTGCAATATTGGTTAGGTGGCTCCGAAGAAAACATCTTTAATCTGTTTAGCTATCTGATTAATCGGTATGCTGCCGGTCCTCGTGAAGAACTGCGTGGTTTAGCGAAGCCCACCGATCCAGTGGAGTATCCCGATCTGGGTGTTTATCACCCCCGTATGAAAAACCGCCTCAGCGAAAAACTCTCTGATCTACCCAAAGTAATCCCAGACGCCAAGCGCCGTGGTCGGGTTGGTCTACTATTACTTCGCTCCTATTTAGTATCAGGTAATAGCGGTCACTACGATCCAGTGATTGCAGCACTTGAGGCACAGGGCCTTCAAGTGGTTCCAGCATTTGCAGCCGGCTTAGACTCGCGTCCTGCAATCGATACCTATTTCATGAAAAATGATCAGATCACCGTAGATGCAGTGATCTCTCTTACCGGTTTCTCCTTGGTTGGTGGCCCCGCATACAACGATGCGAAGGCAGCCGAAGAGGTGCTTGCTAAACTCGACGTGCCCTATATCGCTGCTCACCCCGTGGAGTTTCAAACACTGCCGCAGTGGGGTGGATCTGAGCGAGGCCTAATGCCTGTTGAGAGCACCATCATGGTAGCCATTCCTGAACTGGATGGCGCAACGCAGCCAATGGTGTATGGTGGGCGGCCCGGCGCCGCTGGAACCACCTGTACTGGTTGTCATCAACGCTGTACCTTTACCGAAGAACATAATCCACAAGATATGTTTACCTGTGTAGAACGAACTGCCATGCTCGCAGCACGTACTGCCAAACTCGTTGATCTCCGTAAGTCGGATAAGGCTAATCGTAAGATTGGTTTAGTAATCTTTAATTTTCCACCGAATGCGGGTCATACTGGTACAGCTGCCTATCTCAACGTTTTTGAGTCCCTGCATAAAACGATGCTAGGTCTCAAGGCTGATGGTTATACCGTCACTGTTCCAGAAACTGCTGAAGCATTACGTAAAGAAATTATTGAGGGTAATGCTCAGCAATATGGATCTGAGGCAAATGTACACACTCTTATCTCTGCCGACGATCATGTTAAGCGCGAGCCTTGGTTAAAAGAGATTGAAGCGCAATGGGGTCCAGCCCCCGGTAAACAATGGAGTAATGGCTCGGGTATCTTTATTTTGGGCAAGCAATACGGCAATGTCTTAGTGACCGTTCAGCCTGGTTTTGGTTTTGAGGGCGACCCCATGCGCCTCTTATTTGAGAAAGGTTTTGCGCCCACCCATGCGTTCTCGGCCTTCTATCGCTATATCCGTGAAGATTTTGCTGCAAACGCCGTCCTGCACTTTGGTACGCACGGCGCGTTAGAGTTTATGCCCGGTAAGCAATCTGGAATGAGTGGCGCTTGCTGGCCTGATCGACTCATTAATGATCTCCCTAATTTTTATCTTTATGCTTCCAATAATCCATCCGAAGGTGCGCTTGCGAAGCGTCGTGCGGGTGCGACCTTAATTAGTTATCTCACACCACCCGTAACCCAAGCAGGAATCTATGCGGGCTTGATTGATCTGAAGAGCTCAGTGGAGCGTTGGCGCGCGATCACTCCCGAACAACGTGGTGATGAAGAGGATCACGATTTGGCAGTTTTGATCCAAGCCCAAGCCGCTCAAATGGATTTGTGCAAAGCGGATCCACAATGGGACTTAAAAGACGATGTGGGCTTACAACAGCAAGTAAGCAAACTGTATTCAGACATCCTAGAACTTGAATACACCCTGATTCCGAATGGGATGCACATCGTGGGTGAGACCCCAAGCGAGACCGAGCGCGTTGATTTGCTCAGCGCCATGGCGATTGGTGCCTTTAACAAAGCTCTACCCAACTCAGTGATTACCCAGTTAGTTCAGGGTAAGTCGATCCAAACGATTGTGGACAAGAACCCTGATCTTAAGGAGTTTTCTAAAGAAGAAGTAATGCAGTCGCTAGAAAAACTACAGCACTGGAATCAACAAATTCAGCAGGAGACCGAGATTCCTGCGCTGCTCAGAGCCTTGGATGGTCGCTTTATCCGCCCCGCACCCGGTGGCGATGTGATGCGTAATCCTGAAGTATTACCATCGGGTCGCAATCTACATGGCTTTGATCCCTTCCGTATTCCTAGCGCCTTTGCGGTTAAAGATGGCGCTAAACAAGCCCAAAAGATTTTGCAAAAACATATGGATGATGGCAATCCACTCCCAGAATCAATCGCACTGGTCTTATGGGGTAGCGATAACCTCAAATCCGAAGGTGGTCAGATTGGACAAGCTTTAGCGCTCTTAGGTGCACTACCCCGCTTTGATGGCTATGGTCGTTTAGCAGGTGCCACTTTAATCCCACTAGAGGAGCTTGGTCGCCCCCGTATTGATGTGGTGATTACACTCTCGGGCATCTTCCGGGATCTCATGCCTTTACAAATTAAGCTATTAGCGGAAGCTGCGTTCTTGGCTGCATCAGCTGATGAGCCTAACGAGCAAAACTTTATCCGTAAGCACGCCCTTTCTTATATGCAAGAGCACGGTTGTGATCTAGAGACTGCATCCCTGCGTGTCTATGGCAATGCGGATGGCACCTATGGCGCCAATGTGAATCATCTGGTTGAGCACAGTGTCTGGGATGAAGAGGATGAACTCGCCGAGACGTATATGCGACGTAAAGGTTTTGCTTATGGCAAATCGGGTAAGCCAATTTGTAATAACGCCCTTCTCAAGAGCGTACTCGCCGATGTCACCATGAGTTATCAAAATCTGGAATCCATGGAGCTAGGCGTTACTACGATTGATAATTATTTTGATACCTTAGGTGGAATTACCAAAGCGGTGAAACGCGCAAAGGGTGGACAAGAAATTCCGGTTTATATTGGTGATCAAACTCAAGGCGAAGGCGTTGTCAGAACGCTATCGGAGCAGGTATCGCTTGAAACTAGAACTCGGATGCTTAATCCTAAATGGTTTGAAGGCATGCTAAAGCACGGCTATGAGGGCGTTCGGCAGATTGAAGTGCACATCACCAATACGATGGGCTGGTCAGCAACCACAGGGCAAGTACAGCCATGGGTATATAAACAACTCACTCAAACGTTTATTTTGGATCCTAAAATGCGTGAGCGTTTAGCGCAACTAAACCCAACTGCCTCAGCACGGATGGCAAATCGCCTCATGGAAGCATCAAACCGAAACTACTGGCAACCCGATGATGAAATGCGTGCCGCTATGAAACAGGCCAGCGATGAGCTTGAAGATCGTCTTGAGGGAGTATTTGAGACACCCGCTTTGCAGCG
>DBCI01000132.1:0-10856 GCA_002292975.1 Polynucleobacter sp. UBA962
TGTTGTCACTACTTTATTAAGTCCCGAGCCTCAGGCAGTACTCTTGCCAAAAGCTCGTTCTACTGGGCAGTGGTTGCAACAGACCTTAATAGAGCCTTTCGCAGATTTTATTAGCCGGTATCGGTGGCAAGCTTTTTTGATCTTAGGACTAATTGCAATTTATCGTATTAGTGATGTGGTAATGGGTATTATGGCTAATCCCTTTTATGTAGACATGGGCTATACCAAGGACGAGGTAGCAGCAGTCACTAAAGTGTTCGGTGTGATCATGACCTTAGTGGGGGCATTCTTGGGCGGGTTGCTAACGATGCGTTTTGGAGTCATGCGGGTCTTGCTTCTAGGAGGCATTTTATCCGCAGCGAGTAATTTACTATTTGCGTGGTTAAGCACGCGCGGCCACGATCTTAATGGTTTGGTTTGGGTGATCTCGGCAGATAACTTAAGCTCAGGCATTGCCTCGGCAGCGTTTATTGCCTACCTATCGTCCCTCACAAATGTGCAGTACTCTGCAACACAATATGCCTTATTTAGTTCGATGATGTTATTGCTACCAAAATGGTTAGCAGGTTTTTCTGGGGTGTATGTAGATACTTTTGGCTACGAACATTTTTTTATTGCCACTGCACTGATTGGCATTCCTGTACTGATCTTAATCATGTTAGCAATTCGTATTGAGAAAACAAACTCGTCTTAAAGTTTCCAGTTGTACTCAATGATGAGTGGGGCATGATCAGAAAAACGTTGCTCTTTATAAACCCCTGCTTTTCTGGCAGTTTGAGCAAGTTCAGGCGTGGCAATTTGATAGTCAATACGCCAGCCCACATTTTTTGCATAGGCTTGACCACGCTGGCTCCACCAGGTGTAACAGGCATCACTAGTATCCGGCTCTAATTGCCGATACACATCTACGTAGCCTATTTCTGAAAATAGCTTTGTGAGCCAAGCGCGCTCTTCGGGCAAGAACCCCGAGTTCTTTAGATTGCCTTTCCAGTTCTTTAAATCGATTTCGTGATGGGCAATATTGACATCACCACACAGCAGAATTTGGCGCCCACTCTTTTTGAGTTGGATTAGGTGCGGCAAGAAGGCTTCCAAGAAACGAAACTTTGCCTCTTGGCGCTCTGGGGAGCTTGAGCCTGAGGGCATATAGACGGAGATTACAGAGAGTTGACCTATCTGAACTTCAACATAGCGACCCTCCGCATCAAACTCAGGATTACCAAATCCCAATTGCACATGTTTCGCAGTATGGGGCGTAAAGATGCCCGAACCGCTGTACCCTTTTTTCTCGGCATGATGAAAGTAAGCATGCAGGCCTGGCGGAGAAAGGATTTCAGGGGCAAGATCGGCTTCTTGCGCTTTGAGTTCTTGTACGCAGATAAAATCAGCAGATTGATGGTTTAGCCACTCCATAAACCCTTTTTTAGCGGCGGAGCGAATTCCATTGAGATTGGCGGAAATGATGCGTAACATAAAGGCCTATGAATTTAAATCCTGAGCAAGAGCAGTTTGACTTTATCCGTTTTGCACTGGAAGCAAAGGTTTTGTCATTTGGAGAGTTTAAAACGAAGGCGGGGCGGCTATCGCCTTATTTCTTTAATGCGGGACTTTTTTATGATGGTGCACGCCTCGGGCGTTTGGGAGAGTTCTATGCTCGCGCCCTGATTCAGTCAGAAGTTCGTTTTGATATGTTGTATGGTCCTGCTTATAAAGGCATTACTTTGGCAGCCAGCACTGCCATTGCTTTGGCCCAGTTAAATCGTAATACAACATTTGCGTATAACCGCAAGGAAGCCAAAGATCATGGCGAAGGTGGCAACATTGTTGGCGCACCCATAACGGGACGGGTAGTCATTATTGATGACGTCATCTCGGCAGGAACCTCGGTTCGCGAGTCGGTTGAACAGATAAAGGCGGCCGGAGCAGAGCCCTGCGCAGTATTAATAGCACTTGATCGCATGGAGAAATCTGGTGACGCTGATAATGTGGGTGCATATTCTGCGGTTCAAAGTGTTCATCAAGAATTTAGCTTGCCCGTGATTGCGATTGCAAACCTAAATAATGTGATGGCCTACTTACAACAATCAAAAGATGCTGATCTTCAGCGATATTTACCAGCTGTGCAAACTTACCGAAGCCGCTATGGGGTTTAGCTCAACGATATTTTTAGAGAGCCTCCAGATCAATCTCGCCATGAAAGACAGTTTGCGTAGGACCGCTCATCATGACAGACGGTATAACTTGAGAACCAAAGCCATCCCAAGTAATCTGTAGTTCTCCACCACGCGTATGAACGCGCACTGGAGAGTCGAGTAGACCACGCTGAATCCCTGAGACAGCAGCCGCACAGGCACCGGTGCCACAGGATAAGGTTTCGCCGGCACCGCGTTCATAGACGCGTAATTTAATTTCGTGGCGATTAATAATTTGCATAAATCCTGCATTAACGCGCTTTGGAAATGCGGGATGTGACTCAATCAATGGCCCATCGATTTGCACGGGAGCACTCTCAAGATCCTCAACAATTTGTACCGCATGAGGATTGCCCATGGATATCACAGCAATCCAATCGGCATGAGCCCCGCTATTGTGAGAAAGGCTTAGTGCATATAAGGTCTCATGCATTTCTTGCTTGCTGCTAAGTCCTGAGGGATTAAACGGGATCAGGGTAGGATTAAAAATTGGTGGACCCATGTCAACCTCAACCCGATGTTCATCAAGGCGTTTCAGGGTCAGAACGGTATGTGCTACCTCCACCCGAATCTCACTTTTCGTGCTTAGCCCCTGATCGTGCACAAAGCGTACAAAGCAACGCGAGCCGTTACCGCATTGCTCTACTTCACCGCCATCCGCATTAAAAATACGGTACTTAAAGTCCGCTTTAGGCCCGCTACTTTTCTCAACTAGCAAAATTTGATCAGCACCAATCCCGAGTTGGCGATGAGCAAGTTTGCGCCATAGCGACGGATCAATCTGACTTAGGTTCTGTGTCGTACCATCAATCACGATGAAGTCATTGCCAGCACCGTGCATTTTGGTAAAGCGTAGTTTACGCATAGCGAGATCGTTGTAATGAAAGTCTAATCATACAAGTTTGCTTCACCGGGCGGCCGATATTTAAAGCGTTTATGCACCCAGTAGTATTCGGCCGGTCGTAGACGAATCTCATCCTCAAAGTAGCGATTAAGACGTGCGGTGTCAGCCACAGGATCATCGCTTGGAAAGTGCTCAAGAGCACGCTGAATGCGGCAGATGTACTTACTGCGGTCAGCATTTAAGGTCGTGATCATCAGGCAGACCTCCGCATTGCAGGCCTTGGCTAAGCGTGAGATTGCCGTAATGGTATTGGTCTGAATCCCAAAGAAAGGAACAAATACAGAGTCTTTAGGGCCTAGGTCAATATCGGGAGCAATCACTACAAAATTACCTTTACGAATCTCACGAATTAAGTCAAATAAACGGTTTTGCCGATTAATCGATTTTGCTCCGAAGCGATTGCGCCACTCGATGATTTTTTGATTGAAGAATGGGTTCTTCATGTTTTGATAAAGACCTGCCCCGGCTTGCCAACCATTTTGTTGAGCCATAGCAGATAAGGCCATGAAGCCAGACTCAAAACCTACAAAATGAGGAATCACTAAAATACGAGCTTTGTTATCCCCTAGTGGAATATCGGCCTGTAAATCAACCAATGAAAAAATTTGCTCAGCGGAGCCAAGCCAAACACGACTGCGTTCTAAGACACTTCTGCCAAACAGGCGCCAGTGTTCAGTAGCCAACCGCTTAATTTCTTGTTCACTTAATTCTGGAAAGCAGAGGCTAAGATTTTTTAGGACTACCCGCTTACGTTGATGCGGTAAGCATCCAAATAAAGAACCTAATCCATAACCAATTTGTACGGTCCAGGAGTATGGAAAAAAAGCAAACAGCCTCAGGATGCTTAGAGCAATGTAATTAAAAAAGGTGTGCAACCAGTTCATCATACAAATTAGTCTTCTGGGGGTAGCAGGGCGCCTTCGGGGTGTTTGTAGCGGTTATACGACCAAATAAATTGCAAAGGAGCTTCCAAAACAACTGTTTCAATCGCTTGATTCATTTGCAAGGCGGCGGTGTTCGCATCATCTGAGAAGGGCTCTAACAGGCGCGCCTTAATGAGCCAACCTTGACCGATGGATTTGCGGATTGCAGAAAATAAGATGACTGGGGTTTGATTACGATTAGCAAGTCGCGCAGGTAATGGTGTGGTGTAGGCATATCGACCAAAGAACTTTACCCACACACCATCACCCCCGCTCGGCACCTGATCGGGAAGAATGCCGACAGCCTCGCCCTCTTGTAGCGCTTTGACCATTTTGCGCACGCCATTTAGATTGGTTGGTACAAAGTGCATATTAGGATAAGCGCGCTGCTCCTCAATCACGTCATTGAGCCACTCTTGACGTGCTGGGCGATACAAAATCGTAGCAGGAAAATGTTTGGCAAGGATGCGTGGAATGATCTCAAAGCCACCAAAGTGAGGGGTCAGCATGACTAGACCCTTTCCCTTGGCAATTGCATGCTCAACAAGTTCCCAGTTTTGTATCTCAGCGCGTATCAATGCCTTCTGAGGGTTATGCCAAATCCAAAGGCTATCCGTAAACAATATGCCTGAGGCTGCAGCAGCTCGCAAGGGGCGTGCTGCGATACCATTTAAAGCCATAGCATGACTATAGTTATCCCGAAAAAGACCTCGAAAATGGCTAGAGCCCAAATAGGCTAAGATCCCGCCAAGACTACCCAGTAGTTGGGTTAGTCCAAGAGGGAGGCTAGCAAGCCCTTTTAGGAGTAGGCGTAAGACGGTGTTTTGCACCTGCTAATGATATTCAATTGGCTCACATAACCACTTTTTTGTTGGATTCGGATAAAATAGACTTATTCGCCGAGTTAAAGACAACTTGCGGGGCGAATTAAAAAAATCTGCTAAATCGTCGCCGTTGTATTCCCCGGCACGTGAAGTTGTCAGTGCCCTTGAAATGGAGAATAAAATGGCAAACGATTATTTCTTTACCTCAGAGTCGGTTTCTGAAGGTCACCCCGATAAAGTATCAGACCAAATATCGGATGCAATTCTTGATGCGATCTTGACCCAAGACCCTAAAGCACGCGTTGCGGCAGAGACACTTTGCAATACTGGATTGGTAGTCTTGGCCGGTGAAATTACAACCCATGCAAATGTTGACTATATCCAGGTAGCACGTAACACCTTGCGAGAGATTGGCTATGACAATACCGATTACGGTATTGACTACAAAGGCTGCGCCGTATTGGTGGCTTATGACAAACAAAGCCCTGACATTGCTCAGGGTGTGGATAAAGCCCACGACGATGGCTTGGATCAAGGGGCTGGCGATCAAGGGTTAATGTTTGGTTACGCTTGTGATGAGACCCCCGAATTAATGCCTCTTCCTATTTATCTATCGCATCGTTTAGTAGAGCGGCAATCGCAATTACGGCGTGATGGTCGTTTAAATTGGTTGCGCCCTGATGCTAAGTCGCAGGTAACCTTGCGCTACGTCAATGGCAAGCCCGATTCGATTGATACCGTGGTTCTTTCCACTCAGCACTCTGCTGATATTCCTTTAGAGCAATTACGCGAGTCTGTGATTGAAGAAATCATTAAACCAGTATTGCCAAAGAACTTGATTAAGGGCGATATCAAATACTTGGTAAATCCCACGGGTCGCTTTGTCATTGGTGGTCCACAGGGCGATTGCGGCTTAACCGGGCGCAAAATTATTGTAGATACCTATGGTGGTGCCGCACCCCATGGCGGTGGCGCTTTCTCGGGCAAGGACCCTTCAAAGGTGGACCGCTCGGCAGCCTATGCAGGTCGTTATGTTGCCAAGAATGTGGTGGCCGCAGGGCTTGCTAGTAAGTGCTTAATCCAGATCTCGTACGCAATTGGTGTGGCGCGCCCCACTTCGGTGATGGTGAGCACCTTTGGCACAGGGAAGATTCCGGACGAGCAAATTGCTAAATTGGTAGCAGAGCACTTTGATCTTCGGCCTAAGGGTATTGTCAAGATGCTAGATTTATTGCGACCAATCTATAAAAAGACAGCTGCTTATGGCCATTTTGGGCGTGAGGAGCCTGAATTTACCTGGGAACGCAAAGATAAGGCTGCGGCACTTAAGGCGGCGGCAGGCATCTAGCCGAAAACTTGTTTACAATTTAGGTATTCTTCCAAGGAGCGTTGCAAGGGGCCATGATTTATATGCGCCTCCCAGGCTTGGAGGGGAGTTACTTGGTAACTTCATTGCAACTGCGCTCGCTAACCCTATTGTCAATTGGTTAGCGAGTTTCTTGAACTTGCTCCGCTTGACGATTCTTAGCTGGAGCTTGTATGAACACCATTACAGATATGAAACTCGGTAGCGATTACGCCATTGCCGATATTAATTTGGCTGACTTTGGTCGTAAAGAAATTAAGATCGCCGAAACAGAGATGCCAGGCCTGATGGCCATTCGTGAAGAATTTGCAGCAAAGCAACCCTTGCGTGGAGCTCGTATTACTGGTTCATTGCATATGACCATCCAGACCGCAGTGTTGATCGAGACCCTCGAAGCCTTGGGCGCCGAAGTGCGTTGGGCTTCTTGCAATATTTTCTCGACCCAAGACCATGCAGCAGCAGCAATTGCGGCCAATGGCACACCCGTATTTGCAATCAAAGGTGAGACCCTAGAGCAGTATTGGGATTACACCCATAAGATTTTTGAATGGGCTGATGGTGGTTTCACCAACATGATCTTAGATGATGGCGGCGACGCTACTTTACTGTTGCATCTTGGGACCAAAGCAGAAAAAGATCAGGCTGTTCTTAATCATCCCACGAGCGAGGAAGAGCGTATTTTGTTTGCGGCCATTAAAGGCAAGATAGCTGTTGATTCTACTTGGTACTCTACCCGATTAGCTAAGGTCAACGGAGTCACTGAAGAGACAACCACGGGCGTACATCGCCTCTATCAAATGCATGCTAAGGGCGAACTTCGTTTTCCAGCGATTAATGTGAATGATTCTGTGACCAAGAGTAAGTTTGATAACTTATATGGTTGCCGCGAGTCTTTAGTAGACGCGATTAAGCGCGCGACTGATGTCATGATTGCCGGCAAGGTTGCGGTGGTCGCGGGCTATGGTGATGTCGGTAAGGGCTCTGCTCAAGCCTTGCGTGCCCTCTCTGCTCAAGTATGGGTTACAGAGGTAGACCCAATCTGTGCGTTGCAAGCTGCCATGGAAGGATATCGTGTGGTAACGATGGACTATGCAGCAGATAAGGCGGATATTTTTGTGACTGCTACGGGTAATTATCACGTGATTACGCACGATCATATGAAGAAGATGAAGGATCAAGCAATTGTTTGTAATATCGGCCACTTTGATAATGAAATCGATATTGCGGGGATTGAAAAATATACTTGGGAAGAAATTAAACCTCAAGTAGATCATGTGATTTTCCCAGCTGCCAATGGCGCCCCTGAAAAACGCCTGATTATTTTGGCAAAAGGCCGTTTAGTGAATTTAGGTTGCGGTACGGGCCATCCGTCTTATGTGATGAGTTCATCATTTGCAAATCAAGTGATTGCGCAGATTGAGTTGTGGGGGGCAGCAGGCAGCACTAAATATCCAGTGGGTGTATTCACCCTGCCAAAGCATTTGGATGAAAAGGTCGCACGTTTGCAGCTCAGGAAGCTTAATGCACAACTAACTGAACTAAATGATCAACAAGCCTCTTACATTGGTGTGAAAAAAGAGGGCCCATTTAAGCCAGAAACCTATCGTTATTAATAGGGCACGATAGTCTATGGAACTAAGCATCGAGTTCTTCCCCCCTAAAACCCCAGAGGGGGAAGTGCGCCTTATGCAAACGCGTGAGCGCTTTAGCGCTGATTTAAAGCCCGCGTTTTATTCGGTGACCTTCGGTGCAGGCGGATCTACGCAGGCGGGGACACTACAAACCGTACGAACGATCCACGAGACAGGTGAATTAGTGGCGCCGCATTTGTCATGCGTAGGGAGCTCTAAGACATTCATTGCTGATCTATTAAAGCAGTATCAGGCATTGGGTATTAAGCGCATTGTTGCGTTGCGGGGTGATTTGCCATCGGGCATGGGCCAGTATGGTGAGTTTCATCACGCCAATCAGCTAGTTGAGTTTATTCGTCAAGAAACCGGAGATTGGTTTCATATTGAGGTAGCCGCTTACCCAGAGACTCATCCCCAGGCCGAATCACCCAGCAAGGACGTCCAGTTTTTTGCTGCAAAGGTAAAAGCAGGTGCAAATTCAGCAATCACACAATACTTTTTTAATAGCGATGCTTACTTTCGTTTTGTCGATGATGCTTATCAATTAGGCGTGGATGTGCCGATTGTGGCTGGAATTATGCCGATTACGAGTAGCACTCAATTGCTTCGCTTTTCAGATGCATGCGGTGCCGAGATCCCGCGTTGGATTCGTTTGCGCTTGCAATCCTATGGCGATGATCTAGCGTCCATTAAAGCGTTCGGGGAAGAGGTGGTTACAACGCTGTGTGAGCAATTAATTGTTACAGGCGTTCCAGGACTGCATTTTTATTCCCTGAACCAAGCGGAGCCGGTTCTACGAATTACCAAAAACTTACAACTGAGTAACGGTTGATCCAAATACGAACTGCTCTATTTGGGATAAATCATTGAGTTTGTAACCACGTAGTCCAGAGTCTGATCGTGGTCTTGGGGTGCCCAACGATTTGCACTAAGCTTTTGCCAATCATAGGCAATCCCAATTGTTTGAAAGGTATGCCCCTCATTTTTTAGGGCGGCAATGGTGCGATCAAAATAGCCGCCCCCATAGCCTAGGCGCCATAGGCAATCTTTTTGAAGACTCCAACCCACACAGGGAATCAAAATACAATCAGGTAGCACCAACTCAACCCCTGCTGATTGAGGGTTTGGCTCCAGAATCCCATATGCATTAGCAAGTAAGGTGCTTTCATTAGGCCAGGTGTAAAAATCTAAATGCTTATCAGCTCGCACTTTAGGGAGTAAGAGTGTTCGATGAGGCTTAGCTTGTTGCCATTGAAGAAGTGGCTCTTTGAGATCAGGCTCATCTTTAAATGGCCAGTAAAAGGCGATGGACTGGTAGTTTGATTCTGATCTTGACAGAAATTGGCTTAGATTAGCCAAAAGGCCTAAGGACTCACCCACAAAAGCAGTGCTTTGCCTGTAATCGGCTCGATTTTGTAATAAATCACGGCGGACTTGATCAATGGGGGTATGCATAGCTTCTATTATCGAGTGAAAATAGGAGAATGTTCCAAATTTTATCCACTTCCTCTCCAGTCAAGCGATGCTTTAATTTTTTGGTGTTTGCGCTGATTCTCAATTTAGGTTTTTGGCAAGCGAGTTTTGCTAAACCACCAGCTGCTAAAACGCCACAAAGTCAATCCACCACCTATGAATTAAGCGCAGCCGATAAATTATTTATTGAGTTGCGTGATGCCGCGCGTAAGAATGATGTGAATCGTAGTGGGCAGCTGGCAGCGGCACTGGTGAACTATCCATATACCGACTACGTTCGGTATTTTAGAATCAAACCGCAATTATTTGACAAGGGCAATGAGGCGCGTGCCGATACGATTGTGGACGAAGAGGTCCATGCTTTTTTAAGAGCGTATGAGGGCACAGCAATCGCCGATCGTCTCCGTAATGACTGGTTGCTTGTTCTTGGTAAACGAAAAGACTGGGGACAATTTGATAAGGAGTATCCACTCTTTATGCTTGATGACGACACTAATGTGAAATGCCATGCATTGCAATCGCGATTTGCCAAGCAAGAAGATCCAAAACGTATTGGGGAAGATGCTTTAAAAATAATGATCGATCCGCGTAATTTCGGCTCAGCATGTCAAGAATTGGTTCCCATGCTTGTGCAAGCTAAAGGACTGACAATAGGGCAGGCAAAAGCGTTAGGGCGCGCTGCTGCCGAAATGAATTTAGAGACTATTGGAAAGCGGATCGGAGGCGAGGATGCAATTGCAGCGGTTGTGCGGTCTGCACGTACGGATGCCAGCAAGGCTTATCGCGAATTCATGCAATCCAATACGCGCTTTAGCAAAGAGGATCAAGCAATGGCTTGGGCAGTTATTGGTCAATTTTTAGCAAAACGTTTGGACCGTAACGCGATCGATGCTTACCGTCGACAACAGCAGCTAGGTTTTGATGCCCTCTTATCAACTGAGAGCCAAGAGTGGAAGGTGCGTACTGCCTTACGTGCCCACGATTGGCAATTAACTAAAGACACGATTGAGAAAATGAATCCCACTGTTAGGCAAAGGGATCCCGCATGGACCTATTGGTACGGTAGAGCCTATAAAGAGCTAGGCAATTCAGAATTAGCCAATCTCCAGTTTAAAGAGTTAGAGGACCAATACAGCTTTTATGGGCAATTGGCCCGGGAAGAGCTTGGAAAGCCGATATTGATTCCTGCCAAAGTTAAAGTCAGCGAATCAGAAATCAAAGGAATGGCAGTACGTAATGGCTTTCTTCGGGGCGAGCGTTTTTATGCCATGAATTTACGCTTTGAAGGCAATCGCGAGTGGAATTGGGAGTTGCGTGGTATGGGCGATAAGCAATTATTGGCAGCTGCAGAGTATGCCAAGCGGATTCACCTTTATGATCGGACTGTTAATACGGCAGATCGCACAAAAGGGGAGCATGACTTTTCATTACGTTACCCCACTCCATTTAAAGAGCAATTGAGTCCGATCGCCAAGAATATTGATCTAAACCTGGCATGGGCATACGGTCTGATTCGGCAAGAGTCACGCTTTATTACAAACGC
>DBCI01000132.1:10949-13866 GCA_002292975.1 Polynucleobacter sp. UBA962
AAAAAAATTGGGATGAACTCGTATACCAATGAGAGACTAAAGGATACCCAGACAAATTTAACCTTGGGTAGCCACTACCTTAATATGGTGCTACAAGACCTCGATGGTTCTTGGGTTCTAGCGTCGGCCGCATACAATGCAGGCCCATCTCGACCAAAGTCTTGGCGTGAGAAATTAACGCAATCAACGGAGGGTGCTATCTTTGTCGAATCCATTCCGTTTAATGAGACTCGCACTTATGTAAAAAATGTTTTGGCCAATGCAACTTATTATTCACTTTTAATGGATGGAAAGTCGAGCACTATGAAACAGCGTCTTGGTACTATTCAGCCTAAAACAGCCGTATTAAGTGAGCTACCATGAAACATGATGTTTTACTCGTTGGCGGAAGTGGTTTTATTGGAAAAACTATTGCGCAGCAGTTGCAGCAAAAAGGATATTCGGTCTTAATACCGTCTAGACGTTATAGTGCCGTGCGCGATCTACGCTTACTGCCAAGCGTTACTCTTGTTGAGACCGATATCAATCAGCGCGAAGAGATTCATAAGCTCTTAGCAGAGTTAAAGCCAACTGCAACGGTGATTAATTTAGTTGGAATTTTGCATGACAGAACAGGGCAACCTTATGGCCCAGGCTTTCAGAAGGCACACGTTGATCTTCCTAAAGCGCTCATGGGCGAGATGAAACTATTTGGCTTAAAACGGTATATACATATGAGCGCCTTAGGGGCGCATTCTCAAGGCCCATCGATGTATCAGAGAAGCAAGGGGGATGGTGAGCGGTGTGTAGAGGACAGTGGCCTAGATTGGACTATCTTTAGACCATCGGTTGTTTTTGGAGCGCAGGATCAATTTATCAACACCTTTGTGAGTTTAGCTAAATTATTTCCAGTGATTCCATTGGCCAATACCAAGGCCCTTTTCCAACCTGTGAGTGTCAATGATGTAGCCAAAGCGTTTGTAATGGCTATAGAGGATCCGAGCACTATTCATAGAATTTATGATTTGGTTGGACCCGAGGTATTTAGTATGGAAGACTTAGTGCGATTTGCAATCCGCAAAGCGGGTAAAAAGAATCCAGTTATTTCTTTGCCAAATTGGGTCGGATACCTTCAGGCAGTTGCCTTTGAGTTTGGTCCCGGACCCACGCTAATGTCCCGAGATAATATTGCCTCAATGAGTGTTCCTAATATATTGCCGCTTGGTGGCCGCGATGCCTTAAGCGAAGACTTTGGAATTGCTAAACAACGCTTAGAAAGTTTAATTGCTTGAAGACTTATCAGGTTGGTGGCGCGGTCCGTGATCGCCTACTTGGTTTACCAGTTCACGATATCGATTATGTGGTGGTTGGATCATCAGTAAAGGAAATGCTTGGAAACGGATTCCGCCCTGTAGGTAGCCATTTTCCAGTCTTTCTGCATCCACAAACTCAGCATGAGTATGCCCTTGCCAGAACAGAGCGTAAAACTGCTCCAGGGCATCAAGGCTTTGTTTTCCATGCAGATCCAAGTATTCAGCTTGAGGATGATCTCAAACGACGTGACTTGACAATTAATGCGATGGCTCAAGAAGTAAATGCCAGCGGTGAACTAGTTGGCCATCTCATTGATCCCTATCGGGGCAAAGTAGATTTAGAGCAAGGTATATTTCGACATCTCTCCGATGCTTTTTCAGAAGACCCTCTACGAGTATTACGAGTCGCTCGATTTGCTGCGCGTTTCCCAACATTCACGATAGCGCCAGAGACCCTCGCCATCATGAAGCACATGGTGAGCAAGGATGAGCTAAAGACTTTATCTAAAGAGAGAATTTGGCAAGAGCTTGCAAGAGCACTTAGATCCCAGGCGCCCGAACGCTTTATCGATGTTCTTGAGGAATGTGGTGCACTAGAGGAAATTTGGCCAACGGCATTTACCGTTCAGTGGCGGAACATGAGTAGCAAAAAAGAAATGCTTGCGCAATTAAATCAGGTTGTTGCTATCCATCCTGAGATAGATAAACGTCTAGCAATTCTTTTAAAGAAACTGAAGCCGGTAGAGATTAGTACTTGGGGCGGTGAGCTAAGAGTGCCAAATGAGATTACTGAGTATTGTTTTGCTGTTGCTGAATTTGAAGCATGCCACGAGTTCGTTCTGAGCCCTCACATTGTGCTCGATTTATTTAATCGTACCGATGTATGGCGTAAACCAGCCCGCTTTACCGAAGTAATGAAGTTATTCGAAAGCATAGGAGTCGGAGTTGCCAATTGGTCAAAATTAGTAAATGCTGCGCTACAGGTCGATGGTGGTCAAATTGCAGCAAAGATTAGTCAGCTAGGCTCAAGCAGTAATCTTGGTGAACAGATCCATCAAGCGGTAGTGCATGCACGCTTAATGGCTATTTCACAGGCTTTAGATTAGTAAACACGATTACGACCAGATAGGCCAGGTAACTGGTTTAATCGAAGTTTAAGTTGCTCAAGATTTTTTCCAAAAGCAATCACCTTAAAAAGTTCGCCCATTTCTGCTTCAGATAGTAACTTTTGTAGCGCATTCGAAATCGGAATAAAGTGTTCAACATCTTGCGGGTTTGATTTTTCTAGAACCAGCTCAGTAATTCCTGCGTCAAGAAGATAAGATGCCTGGCTTGAGTAAAAAAGCTCACCGTGGATACTCTTTTCTAATAGTCGTAATAGGCTAGAGCATTCAAGATGGCATGTGATGTCGCAAATGCCCGGAAGTTGTAATACATTACTTAAAGTCTGATGTTGATAATGAGCCATTAAGGTCCCGTCTTGACGTTGGGGATGATAGTATTCTTGCTCAGGAAAGCCGTAGTCAATGATTAATAATAAGCCGCGTGCTAAACGGTCAGTCAGCGCCCTAAGCCAAGCTTGTGCTTGTGGATGAAATTCTGTGGTGTAGCCATCAGAAAATGCC
>DBCI01000132.1:13939-16067 GCA_002292975.1 Polynucleobacter sp. UBA962
CTGGGCCTACAGAATCTTTTAGTAAAAATGGTGAAGAATTCGGAGTGACTGCAATACCAAGATGATGCCAAGCATCGTTATGCAGACAAATCCGCTCACATGGAATGGCATCGAGTACCTCATTGGCCAAGATCACCCCATCAATATGATCGGGGAATGAGCTTAACCAGTTGCATTGCGTATGAATTGCATTTTGATAGCAGACATCCTGTAAGAGAGACTGTTGACGTTTAGCAAGGTCCGGCGAGAGCTCGATTATCTGGTATTCATCGAGATCAAGACCGCGGCGATGTAACTCGATCAAAATTGATTTTGCAAGGCTACCGGTGCCCGCTCCAAACTCGAGAATACGGGTAGGCAGACCCTGTTGCTTTAATCCTTCTAGGATGGGCAAAATAGTATTGACAATAGTTTGTCCAAAAAAAGGACTGATTTCGGGAGCGGTAATGAAATCACCTGCTACCCCAAACTTTTCCAGTCCGGCTGAGTAATAGCCTAATTTAGGCTCGTAAAGGGCGATATTCATATATCTCGAAAAGTCTAGATATCCCCCATTTTGCTTAATTTCTTGGGAAATTTTGGCCATCATGGCGGCCAAACGCTCCTCTTCGGCCTGGGTCGGGTTAATATCCATAGCTCGTTAGTCTAAGAGAGTTTAGGTGGAAGGTTTAAAGACATCCTCGCATCGTACTGTTTTGCTTACTGGAGCGGCTAAGCGCTTGGGTAAAGCCATTGCCCTGCATTTTGCTAAAGCAGGCTGGAACGTCGTGTTGCACTATGGCAACTCAAAACAAGATGCAATAGATACGCTTGAACAGATTAAGGCTTTGGGAGTCCGGGCAATTGCAATTCAGGCCAATTTGGCTCAGCCAGACGCAATAAAGGCTTTGTTCCAAGCCAGCGTTGATGAATTTAGTCGAGTGGATTGTTTAATTAATAGCGCTTCAGTCTTTGAATACGATCGACCTAGCCAAAAAGCGCATATGGTTACCCAGTCAGGCCTCGTACGAAATATGCAAGTTAATCTGGCAGCCCCCGTTTTATTAGCACAGGAAATGTTTCATCATCTCCAAAAGCAACCCGCACGAAACGATGGACTAGTTCCTGTCACCATTCAATTATTGGATCAAAAGCTAATTAATTTAAATCCAGATTATTTTTCATATACCTTGTCAAAGAGCGCACTATTAACAGCCACTGAAATGATGGCGCTTGATTTTGCTCCGACTCTACGCTCGGTTGGTTTGGCCCCCGGGATCACATTGCCATCTGGCAAACAAACAGAAGCAGAGTTTTTGCAAGCGCATCAAATGACTCCCATGGGATATTCATCGAGCGCAGATGATATTGCCCAGGCCGCACTCTTTATTGCGAATGCAAAAGCAATTACAGGCACAACTATTTATGTCGATGGCGGTCAACATTTAATTCCGTCGCAGCGCGATGTGATGTTCAACACTCAATAAGGTTAGCATGCACTCCCTTTTATCCCACCCCAGCCTGATTCATTGCCGCCGCTTATTCTTAAAAGATTATGAGGTGTACATCAATATCGGTGTCCACGACTTTGAAAAAAAAGCGGAGCAACGCGTTGTATTCAATGTGGATCTCTATGTCCCTCTGGAGCAAAACACACCGAAGCAGGATCGCTTGGATGAAGTTTTAGATTATGACTTTATTCGTAAAACAATTACTCAGCGAGTCCAAAGAGGTCATATTCATCTACAAGAGACCTTATGTGACGATATTGTGCAGGCGGTTTTAGAGCACCCCAGTGTGATGGCTGCCAGAGTCAGCACAGCAAAGCCTGACGTCTACCCCGATTGCGAGGCAGTAGGCGTAGAAGTATTTAAGATTAAACCGTCGAATTAGATAAACTTTATTACTAACACTCGATATGGCTGATCCACGTAAGCAAGCATTTGAAGAAAATAAATTAGATAAAAAATTATCTCGTTTAGTGGGACAAGCTATTAGTGACTTTGGCATGATTGCCGACGGCGATAAGGTGATGGTATGTGTATCGGGCGGCAAAGACAGCTATACCCTATTGGATATCTTACTAAAACTACGTGAGCGTGCTCCAATCTCCTTTGAGATCGTGGCAGTAAATCTTGATCAAAAGCAG
>DBCI01000130.1:0-1056 GCA_002292975.1 Polynucleobacter sp. UBA962
GGGATCATCAATATGTTCCCCCACACCTCACACATTGAATCGATTGCGGTGTTTGACTATGAGGCTAAATAAATACCCTTTATTTTTGTAGTTATAATAATTGTATAATTTATTTATTGTAGCTACAATAAATATAAGAAATTCATATTTGACCTAGATTATTATGAAGAAGAAATTGATTAAACCAAGCGCCAAGGAAGATATCTTAATTACTAAGGCTGCAAGGTCTGACCCAGACAGTCGTCCACTTACCGAAAAGGAGTGGAAACGTATTAAGCCAAATATCGTTCGTGGGCGCGGTAGGCCTGTTGGCAGTGGCAGTAAGGAGCAAATTACCCTACGAATTGATAAAGATACATTGAAGTTTTATAAATCCAAGGGACAGGGCTGGCAAACCTTTATTAATTTAGTGCTTGGCGAAATTAAGCGTGAGTCTAAATCTATTTCAACTATTGAAAAAAAGATTAATAAGGGAAATTTAATGCTTGCAAAGTGCTAGCGAACCAATAAAAAGGGCGCCGAGGCGCCCTAAGAACAACATCTAAACGAATTGCTATCAGTCGCGATCACCACCAAAGATACCCAGGAGGGCTAAGAGGTTGGAGAAGATGTTGTAGACGCTTAAGTAAATACCAAGAGTAGCAATCACATAATTGGTCTCGCCACCATTCACCACGCGCTGTACGTCAACCAGAATGAAGGCAGAGAAGATCGCAATCGCTACGACCATCAAGGTCAGCATCAAGGCAGGTATTTGCAACCAAATATTGGCTAAGGAAGCCAAGATCAACAAGATCACGCCAATGAACAAAAACTTGCTCATGCCGGAAAAGTCTTTCTTAGAAACCGTTGCAATGGAAGCCATGACTGTGAAGATTGCCGCAGTACCACCAAAGGCGCCCATGATTAAGGTAGCGCCATTGCTGTAGTTACCCAAGGTCATGCCGATTAAGCGGGAGAGCATCACACCCATAAAGAAGGTGAACGCTAGTAGAAGAAGTACACCAACCCCAGTGTCCTTATTTTTTTCAATCGCCCAGAAAAATCCGAAGGCGA
>DBCI01000130.1:1146-10166 GCA_002292975.1 Polynucleobacter sp. UBA962
GCGCCAATAACAGTAGGCACCATCGACAATGCCAAGAGGGCATAGGTGTTTCTTAGGACACGGTTACGGGTTTGGGCTGTAGCAACCGTTGCGCCATTACCAAAACCATACGAGTTCAGATCACTCATTGAGTAGCTCCTTATAAAAGGCCCAACATGGGCTTTATAGGCACTAAGTATAGACAAAATAGGTAAAAATCAAGACCTCGGAAATACCATTACCAAAATAAAGGCTTATACCCAAGAAATTCAAGGGCTTAGAGGTGCCTAACGGGGGTAAAACCCTAAAAACAACGTATAATTTCGCATCGCAACCCTAAGACAGTTGCCCCTTTTACTTAATCCTTACTACTGGAGTTTTTGCATGGCAATTCAGCGCACCCTTTCCATCATTAAACCCGATGCCGTCGCCAAGAATGTGATTGGCCAAATTTATGCTCGTTTTGAGCAGGCTGGTTTGAAGATCATCGCATCCAAAATGGCGCATCTTTCTAAAAATGAGGCAGAGCAGTTCTACGCGGTGCATAAGGATCGTCCCTTCTTTAAAGATCTTGTTGGATTTATGATCTCTGGCCCTGTGATGATTCAAGTGCTTGAGGGAGAGAACGCGATTCTGAAGAACCGTGAGCTCATGGGCGCAACCGATCCCAAAAAGGCAGACAAAGGCACCATTCGTGCTGATTTTGCTGACAGCATTGATGCCAATGCGGTACATGGTTCGGATGCTCCTGAGACCGCCGCCGTGGAAGTTGCATTTTTCTTCCCCGGGATGAACGTCTATTCGCGTTAATCGATTGTCTTGAACACAGCCCGCACGAACTTACTCAATTTTGATGCTGCCAAGATGGCAGAGTACGTTGCGGGGCTAAATGAGAAGCCCTTTCGGGCAAAACAACTCATGCAATGGGTGCATCAGCGCGGCATCAGTGATGTAGCGCAGATGACCGATTTGGCTAAATCCTTTCGGGCAACCCTAGCAGCAGACGCCGAGGTCAGTAGCCTTCCAGTAATTTCTGACCATAGAGCGGGAGATGGCACTCGCAAATGGTTACTCGATGTGGGTGCTGGCAATGCTGTGGAAATGGTATTCATTCCCGAGGATGATCGCGGAACATTGTGTATCTCCTCACAAGCCGGTTGCGCAGTCAACTGTCGTTTTTGCTCCACCGGAGCCCAAGGCTTTGCGAGGAACTTAACACCCGCAGAGATTATTGGTCAGCTCTGGTTTGCAGAGCACCACTTACGGAGTGATCCTAATGCTGTGCGTCGCTTAGACGAGGATTGCGCTGCTCAACAGTCGGGTCGCGTGATCTCCAATGTGGTGATGATGGGAATGGGTGAGCCACTCCTGAACTACGATGCGGTCTTAATTGCCTTACGTCTCATGCTGGATGACCATGCTTATGGCTTATCGCGCCGCCGTGTCACCGTATCCACCTCGGGGGTCGTGCCCATGATGGATCGCTTGGCGCAGGATTGCCCAGTAGCCTTAGCGGTATCGCTCCATGCCCCAAACGATGCCTTACGCAATGAACTGGTGCCGTTAAACCAAAAGTATCCCCTCAAAGAACTAATTGCAGCATGTGATCGCTATCTTCCATTTGCACCCAGAGACTTCATTACCTTTGAGTACTGCATGCTCGACGGCGTGAACGATCACGATCAACATGCCAAAGAACTCATTACTTTATTAAAGGGTTTGCATTGCAAGCTCAACCTGATTCCCTTTAATCCATTCCCCGAGTCAGGCCTAAAGCGCTCACCACCAGCGCGCGTTAAAGAATTTGCCCAGATTTTGCAAGATGCTGACATCGTCACCACAGTGCGTAAAACCCGTGGGGATGATATTGCTGCAGCCTGTGGACAACTGGCGGGTGATGTGATCGATCGTACCAATCGCAATCAACGCCAAGAACGGGCAATGCGCAGTGAACATGTGGTGCAATGGCAGGAACGATAATAGAGACATTATGAGTAATCCAAACACCTGTTTACCGCCTTTGCCTTTAGGCCCATCAGTCCGCAGAGTCTCACGCCAGTCGGTGGTTGCTTGGGGTGATCACAAGGTCACCGTTGGTGGTGATGCGCCCGTGCGGGTACAGTCGATGACCAATACCGATACGGTAGACGCTATTGCCACAGCCATTCAAGTGAAAGAACTGGCGCGCGCCGGCTCAGAGCTAGTGCGTATCACTGTTAATACTCCCGAGGCGGCTGCCCAAGTGCCGTATATCCGCGAACAACTCGACAAGATGGATGTGATGGTGCCTTTAATTGGGGACTTCCATTACAACGGCCATACCTTGCTGAAAGACTATCCGGATTGTGCGAAAGCTTTATCGAAATACCGCATTAATCCTGGCAATGTGGGTAAGGGAGCTAAACGCGATCCACAATTTGCGCAAATGATTGAGGCGGCTTGTCATTACGATAAGCCGATTCGGATTGGAGTGAACTGGGGCAGTCTTGATCAAGACCTATTGGCGCAAATCATGGACGACAACGCCAAACTGGCAAGTCCGAAGACCTCCCAAGAGGTCATGATTGAGGCATTAATACAGTCTGCTTTGCAATCTGCTAGTAAGGCCGTCGAATTGGGCATGAACCCCGATCAAATTACGCTCTCGTGCAAAGTAAGTGGCGTACAAGATTTGATTGCGGTCTATCGTGACCTGGCACGTCGTTGCGATTACTCCTTGCATTTGGGCCTGACAGAAGCCGGTATGGGTAGCAAAGGGATTGTGGCATCGACCGCAGCACTGTCGGTCTTATTACAAGAAGGCATTGGAGATACTATTCGGATCTCACTGACGCCTGATCCTGGCGCGCCGCGCGAGAACGAGGTGATCGTAGGCCAAGAGATCTTGCAAACCATGGGCTTGCGTAATTTCACGCCAATGGTGATTGCGTGTCCTGGTTGTGGTCGCACGACCAGCACCACCTTCCAAGAGCTGGCTGCCAAGATTCAGTCCTATTTGCGTCAGCAAATGCCTGTCTGGAAAAAAACCCATCCTGGGGTTGAGAACATGAACGTGGCGGTGATGGGCTGCATTGTGAACGGACCCGGTGAAAGTAAGCATGCCAATATCGGAATTTCTTTGCCCGGTACTGGAGAGACCCCATCGGCACCTGTGTTTGTGGATGGTGTCAAAGTTAAAACCCTGCGAGGCGAGGGCATCGCGGAAGAGTTCCAGCTGATAGTGGATGACTACGTCAACACACACTATCGCTAATCAGTTTTATTCAACCATCAATCTCATGCAAAAGATCAGTGCCATCCGAGGAATGAACGATATGCTGCCAAGTCAGTCGGCAGCATGGTTGCACTTAGAGAGAGCGCTTTCTGATCTCACTCGTGCCTATGGCTATGAACAGATTCGTACGCCAATTGTGGAATCAACCGCTTTATTCCAACGCGGGATTGGTGAGGTCACCGATATTGTCGAGAAGGAAATGTACTCCTTCGAGGATCGACTGAATGGGGAGCAACTTACCCTTCGACCTGAGGGAACTGCAGCGATCGTTCGTGCCGTGATTGAGCACAACCTCATTTATGAGGGACCCAAACGTCTTTGGTACACCGGTCCGATGTTTCGTCACGAACGCCCTCAACGTGGGCGCTATCGCCAGTTCCATCAATTTGGAATCGAGGCCCTTGGTTTTGCAGGACCCGATATCGATGCAGAAATCATTCTTATGGGCCAACGCTTGTGGGATGAACTGGGATTAAAAGGGGTCCGCCTTGAGATTAATTCCTTAGGCCAGACCGAAGAGCGCTTGCAACATCGCACCGCCTTAGTGAGTTATCTGACCCAACACCAGTCTCAACTCGATGAAGACTCGCAACGACGACTGCAAAGCAATCCCTTACGGATTTTGGATTCGAAGAATCCTGCGATGCAAACTCTGATTGAGGGCGCACCAAAATTACTAGAGTTCTTGGGCAAAGAGTCGCTTCTACACTTTGAGACCTTACAGGGTCTGCTCAAAGCAAATAACATCCCATTCAAGATCAATCCCCGTTTAGTGCGCGGACTTGACTATTACAACCTTAGTGTCTTTGAGTGGATCACCGACGCTCTAGGAGCCCAAGGCACGATTGCGGGCGGTGGGCGCTATGATCCTCTGATTGAGCGTATGGGTGGCAAACCTGCCCCCGCCTGTGGGTGGGCCATGGGCATGGAGCGTGTGATTGAGTTGATGGGTATCTCAGAGAGCTTGCCAGAGACCGAGTCAGTATGCGATGTCTATGTCTTGCATCAGGGCGGTGAGACCCTTAGGGAGGCGTTAATTGCATCAGAGGCATTGCGGAGTGCCGGGGTGGATGTGATTTTGCATTGCCCGCCTGATGGTCAGAGCAGTAGCTTTAAGTCACAAATGAAAAAAGCCGATGCCAGCGGTGCACAGTTAGCACTCATCATTGGCCCCGATGAGCTTACTCGCCAAGAAGCGCAACTCAAAGACCTTCGAGGTACAGGGGAACAAAAGGCAATACCCCTAGCAGGATTGCTGAGTGCAGTTGTTGACGCACTGGTTGATTCATAGGGGATTCTCTGTCCTTTGCGCCTTGGGCATAAAATAGGCGTTTATTCAAATCCTTATATATAGTTAGCACAGCACGATGGCACTCGATCTCGAAGAACAAGAACAAATTGCAAACCTGAAGTCCTTTTGGAATCGCTTCGGTAAGTACATTATTGGCGTGGTAACTGTGGCGCTATTTACATACGCTGCTTTTAGTGGCTGGAATTGGTATCAGCGTAGCCAAGCGGCTGAGGCTGCAAAACTCTATGAGACCTTATTAGGTACCCTCACGAAGAACGAGCGCGATAAAACCTATCTGGCTGCTGACGATCTGCAGAAAAAATTTGCAGGCACCGCCTACGCAGCGATGGGTAGTTTAGTGGCTGCTAAGATTGCAGCCGATGCCAATGATGGTGCCAAAGCACAAATCTATTTGAAGTGGGCTGCCAACAAAGCGAGCGATGATGCCTATCGAGCTTTAGCACAATTGCGATTAGTGGGGCTATTAATTGATCAAGGGACTGACGCTACGATGAGTGAAGCCGATCAAATTCTGAAGGGGAAGGCGGTTAAGGGATTTGAACCCTTATGGATCGAGCGCCGCGGTGATTGGTTCTTGGCACAAAAGAAGACTGCCGAAGCGCGTACGCAGTATTTGGACGCCTGGAAATTACTCGAAAAAGATAAATCGTTTCCGGAAGACTCCAAGCGTCTCTTGAAGGTCAAGATCGATGCAGTAGGAGGTATGTAAGTGCGATTTGTGCGAACCGCCTCGGTACTGTTGGTATCGCTAGCTCTTTTAGCATGCGCTGGCTCGTCTAAGGTTCGTAAACCTGCTGATTTAGTGAACCTCACCAATCAGGTGGATTTAGTAGAGGTATGGTCTGCCAGTGTCGGTGGCTCCGTGCCCGCAAACTTCCGTCCGGTGGTGGCAGACAATCATGTGTTTGCTGCCTCGATGCGCGGCACTCTCAGTAAATTAAATATACAGACCGGTAGAGTGGTATGGGAAGTATCTGTGCCCGAGAAACTCTCTATTGGTCCAGGATCCGATGGTAAAACAACAGTAGTAATTAGTAGCGAAGGCAATGTGTTTGCCTATGATGAGGCAGGTAAAAATATCTGGAAATCCTCGATTGGTAGTGAGGTGCTTTCAGACCCCATCGTTGCTAGCGGTATTGTGGTGATCCGAACCTTGGATAACCGTTTTATTGGTCTAGATGCTGGGACTGGCAAGCGCCGCTGGATTTATCAACGCCAACAATCACCTTTGTCCTTAAGGGTAGGTTACAGCATGCTCTTAGTAGGTAATGATGCGGTCATTACGGGTTTTGCGGGTGGACGTTTTGGAGCAATGGCGCTTAACAATGGCGGCCTGATTTGGGAATCTGCGGTCTCCTTCCCCAAAGGATTTTCGGAGATTGAGCGCTTAAACGATGTCACGAGTCGCCCTAGTTTTGAAGAAGGGCGCCTGTGCATTGTTTCTTACCAAGGTAAGATTGGTTGCGCAGAGCTTCGCACAGGTAATCTAATTTGGTCGAAGGATTTCTCAAGCTATACCGGAACTGCGCAAAGCATTGAATTTGTCTTTGCTGCCGATGAGAAGTCACACGTGACTGCGTATCGTGCAAGCGACGGAGTGCAAGTTTGGCAAAATACCCAACTCACTTGGCGTGACGTTGGAGAACCTTTAGCAATTGGCAAGGTGGTGCTGATGGGCGATCAGCAAGGTTATGTTCACCTCATTAACCAAAATAGTGGGGAGATGGTCTCGCGCATTCGGCATGACAGCTCCCCAGTTAGCGCTGCACCAATTGCAGCTGGCGGTGTGATCATCATTGCCTCGCAAGGTGGCAAGATCACTGCTTACCGTCCCCGCTAAGTACATGAAACCCGTCATCGCAATTGTGGGCCGACCGAACGTCGGTAAATCCACCCTATTTAATCGCCTAACCAAATCGCGTGATGCACTCGTTGCTGATTTTCCGGGACTAACCCGCGATCGCCATTATGGTAATGGCCGAGTGGGTGAGCGCGAGTTTATTTGCATTGATACCGGCGGCTTTGAGCCTGTCGCGAAGACCGGTATCTTGGCCGAGATGGCAAAGCAAACCAAGCAAGCAGTTGCAGAGTCTGACCTCATTATCTTTTTAGTGGATGGTCGTTTAGGTTTAGCACCCCAAGACCGAGTAATTGCAGAGTTCTTGCGCAAGACCGGTCGTCCAGTCATATTGGCAGTGAACAAAACAGAGGGCATGCCACACAGCGTGGTTACCGCTGACTTCCATGAGCTCGCCTTGGGTGAGCCTGAAGCAATTTCTTCTGCCCATGGCGATGGTGTGCGCTCCTTGTTAGAGGAAGCCTTAGATCGGTTGCAGATTCCTGACCCTGTGCCAGAAGAAGAGTCTGTTTTGGATGGCACACGCCCAATGAAGATTGCTGTAGTGGGTCGACCGAATGTCGGTAAATCAACTTTTATCAATACCTTAATTGGAGAGGAGCGGGTGATTGCCTTTGATCTACCCGGTACCACCCGCGATGCAATTGAAGTGCCCTTTGAGCGCAATGGCAAGTCCTATATCCTGATCGATACCGCAGGTCTGCGACGCCGCGGTAAGGTCTTTGAGGCAATCGAAAAGTTTTCAGTAGTTAAAACCCTACAAGCCATTAATGATGCCAACGTAGTGATTTTGATGCTCGATGCGCAGCAAGATATCTCGGAGCAAGATGCGCATATTGCGGGATACATTGTGGAAGCGGGGCGTGCGATGGTGGTGGCAGTGAACAAGTGGGATGGCATTGACACCTATGTCAAAGAACGGGCACGGGTTGAGATCTCCCAAAAACTGCGTTTTCTGGATTTTGCGAACGTGCATCCGATTTCTGCAAAGAAGGGCTTTGGCATTAAAGATCTATTTAAAGATGTGGATAAGGCCTTCCTAGCAGGTATGGCTAAACTTTCTACACCGAAGTTAACCCGTGCCATGATTGATGCGGTAGCCCATCAGCAGCCCAAACGAGTAGGGCGAGGACGACCAAAACTACGCTATGCACACCAAGGGGGCATGAACCCACCCATTGTGATTATTCATGGTAGCGCCCTTAACGGGATTACCGATAGCTATAAACGCTATCTAGAAGGGCGTTTTCGGGAGATCTTCGATCTCCGTGGTACCCCTTTGCGGATCGAGTTCCGTACCGCCGTAAACCCATACGTTAAAGAAGAAAAACCACGCCGTAAGTAGGTTTTGTAATCCCCGTGGTGCAATTGATTTAATGCGGGTAATATCCATTGGGTAAACAGTTTTATTGCAGTGATAAAAGCAAGACTCCCAAACAAAATAAGTAATAAGGAGCAGTATGAATAACAAACAAGTCCAACTTCTACAAGATCCGTTCTTAAATGCCTTGCGCAAAGAGCATATCCCCGTATCAATCTACTTGGTTAATGGCATTAAATTACAAGGTAATGTCGAGTCGTTTGATCAGTATGTAATCCTATTGCGTAATACCGTGACCCAAATGGTCTATAAACACGCCATCTCTACCGTTGTGCCAGCGCGCGCAGTAAATCTGAAGATGGACGAAGAGGAAACTCCGTCTGCATAACACGGGTGTTGAAGAGGTCCGTGCAGTCTTAGTTGGTATCGATACCGGTAAAGACGATTTCCCGGAAAGCATGGCAGAGCTTGCACTCTTGGCGGAGAGTGCTGGATCGATCCCTAGAGCCTCGGTGGTAGGGCGGCGTGGCAGCGTAGACCCCGCTCTTTTTATTCGTTCCGGTAAGGCTAACGAGCTACTACGCACCATGAATGAGCACGATGCTGAACTCGCGATCATCAACCATGCGATCTCTCCAACCCAGCAACGCAACTTAGAACGGCATCTCGGTAAGCATGTGATTGATCGGACCGGCTTAATCTTAGATATCTTTGCCCAACGGGCTAAAAGTCATTTAGGTAAAACCCAGGTTGAGCTTGCGAATGTGCGCTATCGCATGTCGCGCTTGGTGCGTGCATGGAGTCACTTAGAACGGCAAAAGGGTGGTATTGGTCTGCGCGGTGGCCCCGGTGAGACCCAAATGGAGTTGGATCGCCGGATGCTGGCGACTAAAGCAAAGCGCCTGGAAGCCGAGCTGGATAAATTACAGCGCCAACAACGTACGCAACGCAGAGCCCGAGTTCGTAATCAAGTGTTCTCGGTCTCCTTAGTGGGTTACACCAATGCAGGTAAATCGACGCTATTTAATGCCTTAACCAAGGCTGGCACGTATGCAGCTGATCAACTCTTTGCCACCTTAGACACTACTTCCAGAAAAATCCACTTGGGTGAGGGGATGCAAATTGTCCTCTCCGATACTGTGGGTTTTATTCGAGAACTTCCCCATCAATTAGTGGAGGCCTTTCGGGCTACCTTGGACGAGACCGTCCACGCCGACTTAATTCTGCATGTGATTGATGCCTGCAGTCCAGTAGCGCTTCAGCAACAGGCGGAAGT
>DBCI01000105.1:0-2638 GCA_002292975.1 Polynucleobacter sp. UBA962
GACAGTATCGATGTCCTAAAAATCGGTTCGGAGGGTGTATGAAAGAATTAAAACCAATTCGTAATAGAGCTGAATATCAAGCCGCTTTGCTTGAGGCTTCGATTTATTTTGACAAACCTCCTGAGCTTGGTACTAAAAAAGCTGATCGTTTTGAGATTCTTTTAATGCTAATTGAATCCTATGAGGCAAAGGAGTATCCGATTAGTTCACCAGATCCAATCGAGGCTATTAAATTTCGTATGGAACAGGCTAACTTGAAACCAAAAGATTTAAAACCAATGATTGGAGAGCTAAATCGTGTTTATGAGGTACTCTCGAAAAAAAGACGACTTACGCTATCAATGATTAGAAGATTGCATACCAGTTTGGGCATTCCGGCAGAAAGTTTAATTGCCTAATTACTTAAGCTCAGAAAAAATAGCCTTCGTAATATCCTCAACAGATCCTGATCCAGATACTTTTCGGTAAGCAGGCGCTTTGACCCCTTGACTTGCTGGTTCATTAGCCCACTTAGAGTAATAGTCGACCAGTGGGCGTGTTTGATCGGTATAAATCTGTAAGCGCTTTCGAACAGTTTCTTCTTGATCGTCATCGCGCTGTATCAGAGGGTCACCAGTCGGATCATCTTTGCCCTCGATCTTGGGGGGATTAAATTTGATGTGATATGAGCGTCCTGAGGCAGGATGAACACGACGACCGCTCATCCGCTCAATAATGGAATCAAAGGGAACGTCGATTTCTAAAACATAATCAATGGGTACTGTCGCATCACGCATCGCCTGAGCCTGAGGGATGGTTCGTGGAAAGCCATCAAATAAGTAACCCTTATTGCAATCAGGCTGTGTGAGGCGATCTTTAACCAAGCCAATGATGATGTCATCAGACACAAGGCCGCCAGCATCCATAATCTTTTTAGCCGCAACACCAAGAGGTGTGCCTGCTTTTACAGCGGCGCGCAACATATCTCCCGTGGAGATTTGTGGAATACCAAATTGCTGACAAATAAACTGAGCTTGCGTACCTTTGCCAGCACCTGGAGCACCCAGAAGAATTAAGCGCATATTGTGTCCCCTATATGTTTTTATTAATTACCGATAGTCTAATAGATTGCCTGATTATTGGGCAAAGTTTATCGCTATACCCATCCTAGCTAAATCCTAAAAGAACTGACGAACTCGATCTAAGTCCGCCTGGGTATCGACACCTGGCGGTGGCGACTCCGAGGCAATATAGACGGCAATAGCGTAGCCGTGCCACAGTGCCCGCAGTTGCTCTAAAGACTCTGCCTGTTCTAGGGGCGCAGTAGCCAACTTAGAGAACTCACGAAGGAAGCGGGCTCGGTAAGCATAGATCCCTAGGTGCCGATAATAGGTCGGCGAGCTTTGGGCGCGATCAAAGGGGATGATCGATCTAGAAAAATAAAGAGCCTCATTATTTTTACTAAGAACCACTTTTACCGCATTGGGATTAACAATTTCTGCTTGATCCTCAATCGCCACTGCAGCAGTAGCAATCGCACAATGAGGCTTGGATTGCAAAGTATTGGCAACTTGATTAATAAGATCGACCGGAATGAGTGGCTCATCACCTTGCACATTCACAACGATGGATTCATCGTTTAGGTCTAATCGTTGGATAACCTCAGCTAGCCGATCAGAACCACTTGGGTGATCCGCACGGGTCATCATGACCTCTAGATTAGCTGCTTTGCAAACGGACTCGATTTCTTGGGCGTCGGTTGCGACAATAATTCGGTTTGCGGCTGATTGTGCTGCTCGTTCAGCAACCCGAACCACCATGGGCTTGCCCCCTAAGTCTGCAAGTGCTTTGCGCTCGAGTCGAGACGACGCAAGTCGGGCTGGGATAACAACAGTAAATGAGCCCATCTTCTATTGCCCCATTTAGGAGGAAAGTGCGATCGCTTCTTCGGGACTTAGACTTCTGGCTTCATCGACCAACATCACTGGTATGTCATCACGAATGGGATAGGCTAATTTATCCACCTTGCAAATGAGTTCATCTTTTACTTCATCCAACCGTAAGTGACTTTTGCAGATGGGGCACACCACAATATCAAGGAGGTTTTTGTTCATAGGCATGGCTAAAGAGTTTGGCTAAGCGTAAGCACCATCATAGACCATCCACTTGCAAATGACTATCGCTGATAAGGATCAGGACGTTGAATGACTTCTTGCACCCAATGGATTAGTTCATTGGGTAGGGGTAAGTGCATGGGTACGACCCAGATACGCTGATCCTCGATCGTAGCGCATTTAACCGCATCCTTTTCTGTAATAAAGATGCAATCAGCCTCAATATTGGCAATATCAGTATTTTTAATAGTCGCATGATCGGGAAGCGATAAGGTATGTTCCAAATGCATACCAAGACGACTGAGTGCCTCAAAGAATTTATTGGGATTGCCAATCGCAGCGATCGCCGCAAGCTTTAGACCCGCTAGCTTGGTGAGAAGTTCAGGAATTGATTGAGACTCATATGGTCGATGGAGTGGATAAACACTATCTATTTCAGGCGTTAACTGAAAAGACTTTTCTGTAGCAAGGGCATTTGCTATTAGCGTATGAGTGCCAATAGAGATCGTGGCATCACGCTCACGGCGTGGTGATTCGCGTAATGG
>DBCI01000105.1:2728-2935 GCA_002292975.1 Polynucleobacter sp. UBA962
ACCGCCTTCTCGAGCAGGCCAACGCACTAATCCAGCATGTTGTAAGCCATCATCACTAATAATGACGTTGACCTCAGGGTGGGCTTTGAGTAAAGCATTAATGGACTGCGCACGTTTAGGAAAGACCCAAACCGGTATTTGCTGATGGATGCGCTGTGCCATGAGAACGGGTTCATCGCCGACGGTATTTGGATTGCTAGTTTGAAT
>DBCI01000105.1:3033-3911 GCA_002292975.1 Polynucleobacter sp. UBA962
TCGAATAAGGCATTTGCAAGAGCGATAACAAGCGGGGTTTTGCCTGTGCCCCCCACCCGAATATTCCCCACAATAATGAGGGGTACCGGCGCGGCACGATGTATTCCAAGAGCCTGAGTAATGCCTGTATCAATCAAAATTTGTTTGAGCCAAATCAGCAAACCGAAGAGCCAAGCCAGTGGAAGAAGAGCTGTGCTGATTAGCATGTTGATCAGATACGACAAGGGTGCCTTTGCAAAGGATGATTTTTCCCAAAAGCGTGGAGCGGATTTGAAGAGCATTATTTCTTGGCTTGACTACTAAAGGCAATATTGGGAAGCCCCGCGTCACGCGCAAGCTCGAGTACTGTCATTACGGCTTGGTGAGGAGCTCGTGCATCAGCATCAATACTGACCCGCAGGTTTTGCTCACCAGCATTAGAGCTCATTTGCTTGAGCGCACCAGCCAATTGCGAGCGATTCATCACACGACCGTTTAGCGCAAAGCGCCCATCGCTGCTAACGGCGACATTAATCTCACGCGCAGACTCTACGGTATCGGCACCCGATGCGCTAGGCAGTGTGATCGCAATCTCCTGGAACTTTGTAAAAGTGGTTGAAATCATCAAGAAGATCAAGATCACCAACAGCACATCAATAAAGGCAATAAGATTGATTTCGGGTTCTGCATAAGAGAAGGAGCGGGTTGAGCGATTCAGCCGACCGCTGGAAGCGCGAACATTTTCTGAAGTACGGTTCTGTAGCCAGGACACAGGATTAATGACTATTTGGATACAGCTTTTTAAAGAGCTGACGCGTGCACTCTTCGCATTCGCGCTGGCGCTGATCTGCAATAGCCCGCAATATTCTCCAGCCAGCTAGTGCAGGAATGGCAATCAA
>DBCI01000105.1:4022-7282 GCA_002292975.1 Polynucleobacter sp. UBA962
CCTCCCTGACTACCAAAGATCTCAATCATGCCAACCACCGTGCCAAAGAGGCCTAGGAGGGGTGCTACCGTTGCAATAGTGGCTAACCCCCCTAAATAACGATCTAACTTAGCCCACAGATTTTGGGCTAGGATCTGAAGTTCCTCAATTGCGGTATCGGCAGAGTGGCCCAGAGCATGCTCGCGGAGAACGCCAGCAAGGAGAGTGCCGATTGGCGAGGAGGTGCTGAGCGCTCCTAAAAACTCGCTATTTGCCCCGTCTTGAACACTCGCACTAAAAGCCTGCTCGATCGTTTCTTTACGGATAATGTGCTTCTTGCGTAGATACCAAGCGCGCTCAATCAGGATGGCTAAACCCACGATAGAGATTGCAAGTAAGGGCCAAATGGGCCAGCCAGCAGCAAGTAAGATGGAGTACATAGTGGGCTATTTTCAATGAAAACGATTTCTAAGGGCAAAATGATGATGAAGTCAGGCTTTGGAGCTGAAAGTTCTTCTAAAACAAGTCAACCGAAACATCCCTAAGCTGTGGATAAGTCTGTGCAAAACTTTTTATCGGGAGCTTGCTAAGTCCTTGATGAATGGTGTAAGTACCTGATTTTAAGAAACTATATTCAAAAGCAGTAATATAAATTGTTCATTTAAATCATATAGTTAGGATATTAATTGCGGATGAGTTTGACACTAATTAAAAGCGAGCATTTACTAACATTTAGTAACAATTATTAATACAAGGCTTGTGGATATGTAATGACCCGCAAGCCCATATAGAAACAGAAATGAGCGATGCAAACCATGGATACATCAAGCCCCATTCTGAGTGTTGGCGCTCTAAACCGCGCCATTGCACAGTCTTTAACCGAAGGTTTCGATACCGTCTTGGTTAGCGGGGAGATCTCCAACTTCAAGGCTTATGACAGCGGGCATTGGTATTTCTCGCTCAAGGATGAGGAGGGGCAAATACGCTGTGTGATGTTTCGGGGTAAGAACGCCCAGCTTGGATTTATGCCCCAATCTGGTGATCAGGTGGAGGTTAGTGCTTCGGTCAGCATGTATGTCCCAAGAGGGGACGTACAGCTCACCATCCATTCTTTACGCAAGGCTGGCCTAGGGGGGCTCTATGAGGCCTTCCTTAAGCTAAAAGATAAATTAGCCAAGGCGGGGCTATTTGACGAAAGTCGTAAGCGACCCATACCAAGTCATCCTAAATCGCTCGCAATCATTACATCTGCCCAAGCAGCGGCATTAAAAGACGTGCTAACGACACTGGCAAGACGAGCACCCCACATCCCTATCTTCATTTATCCAACCCTGGTGCAAGGTCCTGATGCTCCTACAGGGATCATTCGTGCGCTGATGCACGCTAATCGAGATCAATTGGGCGAGGTCATATTACTCGTTCGAGGTGGTGGGTCAATTGAAGACCTATGGGCCTTTAATGATGAAGCGCTAGCCCATGCGATTGCGGACTCTGAAATCCCCGTGATTTGCGGGGTTGGACACGAAACCGATTTCACTATTGCCGATTTTGTTGCTGATCTGAGAGCCCCAACACCCACCGGTGCTGCAGAATTAGCAACCCCCAAGCGTGAGCAGCTACTTTTGGAGATCAAGGCATATCAAGACATCATTGCCCAAAAGCTCATGCAACGACTTGAGCGTGAAGCACAAACCCTTGATCAAATCAGTTTGCGACTATCGCATGCATTACCTAATCCAGAGCGCATGCGTGAGCAAATTGAGCAGTGGCAACAGCGCCTCATGCAAAGTGCCCATGTTTATTTCAATAACATCAAACGTAATCAAGCACACTGGCTTACACAGTTAGAAACTCTTAATCCACAGCGAACCTTAGAGAGAGGTTATGCAGTTATTTTGGATAAACAGAAGAAGGCAGCCCGCAATCCAAGGGATCTGCAAATGGATGAGGATTATTTGATCAAACTTGCAGAGGGTCAGATAGCAGTAAGTTTCAAAAAGCCAGCTCTCTAATTCTTTGGCGCGAGACCTTGAGTCGCTATCGGGCATTCGTAATAATGCTTTTGAAGTTTTTTAGGGGTATTTTCACTAGGAAATCAGCCTTAAATCCACTAAAATAGAGTGATGCCAAACACTAAGTTTTCTAACCAGTCTCAGGTGCGTAAGTACAACGTTTCAAACGCTGTTGCCTCAGCTCAAATTGAAGGCATTACTCTAACTAAGCAGTTGGAACAAAACCTCGACGACTATGTATCCGGTAAAAAAAGCATTGCTCAATTAGTAGAAGAGACAAAAAAACGCTATGTCACGCTACGACGCGGATGACACATACTGCTATCCAGGTTCGGATGTACTTCGAAATAAAGCAGAATTAACTGATGCGAACGAACTAGATACCTACGAGGGTGAGCTATCTACTTTGCGCTCAATTGAAATATTGGAAAAACCGATAGAGGGTCAATTTGATTTGGCTCATCTACAAAAAATACATTTGGCACTCTTTCAAGATATCTATGATTGGGCTGGAGAGATTCGTACGGTTGATATAAGTCGTGGTAACAGTCGGTTTGCTAATGTTCGCTTTATCGAATCAGCTGCTCATGAAATATTCAATCGGTTAGCACGCGAAAACTGGCTCAAACACTTAGATCCGAATGCCCTATCTGAAAGATTGGCGCACTATCTATCGGAGATCAATGCCCTTCATCCTTTTCGAGAAGGAAATGGCCGTGCGCAAAGGATATTTATATCTCAATTAAGTCAAGCAGCTGGGTATCAACTTGATTATTCTGATCTTCAGCAAAAACAGATTTATCAAGGCATGGAATTAGCCTTTAATGGTGATGAATCTGTTCTCGCAAAGTTAATCCTAGAGCGCTTAGAACAATTCGAATCCTAATCAGGAAAAAGGAATCAGTATGAGAGCAATAGCCCCAGTTTCTCCTGGTGAGATGTTGGAAGAAGAATTTTTAAAGCCGCTAGGATTAACGAAGTATCGCCTTGCTAAGGATATTGGAGTCCCTCCCCAACGGATCGGCGATATCGTTGCCGGTAAACGTGCCATTACAGCCGATACCGATTTGCGACTTTGTAAGTATTTTGGTTTGAGTGATGGATGGTGGTTACGCGGTCAGGTAAATTATGACACTGCAATTGCGCGTGAGAGTTTAAAAAAAGTATTGAAGAAAATTACACCTTGTGAATTAATCGCAGCATAAATTTTCAAAAAAACTACTTGTAAACAACCGGCTCAATCACTAAGTCAACTCCAAAACGCTCTTT
>DBCI01000105.1:7430-7876 GCA_002292975.1 Polynucleobacter sp. UBA962
GCTGCTAACTTGCTGTGCGTTGGGCTTTCCGTATACGAAACAATTTTTGGGTATTGCTCTTTCAGGGTTAGGAGATGGGAATTGCTCACAATCGGATTTTGAAAGAAGCTACCCACATTACCAATCACCTTGGGGTCAGGTAGTTTTTGACTACGAATCGCGCACACTGCTGTAAAAATATCCTTAGGTGCTATAGAGTCGATCGAGCGATTGACAAAATAGCTTTGTAAATCTGCGTAGGTAATTCTTGGCTGCCAGGTGTGAGGTAGATTAAAAACGACAGTGCTAATCACATAACGACTTGGATTGGCTTTAAAGATACTGTTGCGATAGCTAAATTGACAGTCTGATTGATACAGCTTCACCCATTGCATGCTCTCACAATCAAATGCCTCAACGTGCTCAACGTAGTCTTTGACCTCCACCCCATAGGCACCAATATTTTG
>DBCI01000004.1 GCA_002292975.1 Polynucleobacter sp. UBA962
CGATTCTAACAAAGCTCGCTCAATTTAGAAAGCGGGTTTGCCCGAATTTGCCATCTTTAAGTGATTGTTTTTACTACAATTTAGTTCTAGACAAGCTCGGCAGCAGCAAATAAGGCTTTGGTATAGGGCTGTTTGGGGTTCGCAATCATTGCCTCCGTTTCGCCATATTCCACCACTTCGCCTCCCCGCAAAACCATCAATTCATGGGACATCGCTCGAATCACAGCTAAGTCATGGCTAATGATTAAGTAGGCAAAATTGTATTTTTTTTGAAGTGAGCTCAAAAGAGCTAAGACCTGTTTTTGAATCGATACGTCCAAAGCTGAACTTGGCTCATCCAAGACCAAAATCTGCGGTTTTAGGATCAGAGCGCGAGCAATGGCAATCCGTTGTCGTTGCCCGCCAGAGAACTCATGGGGATAACGTGTCATGGCTGAACGATCAAGGCCGACTTCACGCAAAATCTCAATAACGCGGACCTCGCGTTCGGCAAGAGAAAGTTTGGGTTGATGAATATTTAATCCCTCTGCAACAATCTCAAAGATGGTCATGCGGGGCGATAGAGAACCAAATGGATCCTGAAAGATCACTTGTAAGTTCGCGCGCATTGCTCTTCTGGCGAGTGGTGACAGCGCTTGCCACGATTGATCTAAAACTTCGACATCACCAGCAAGGCGCGCAGTGGTCTCACCCAGAAGGCCCAATACGGCCATAGCTAAGGTTGTTTTTCCAGAACCTGATTCACCAATAACACCAATGGTCTGACCTTGCTTCAATTGAAAGCTCACGGGTTGCAGCACCGTATTGCGTTTGGCCTTAGTAAACCATTTCGTAATGCGCAGTCCGGCCCCTGAGTAATTAGACTGGGGATAAGAGACGCTTAAATCATTCACTTTCAGGAGCACCGGCGCTAAGGGAACCAACGGTAATAGCTCCCTCACTGGCTGGCTATTAACTAATTGCTCTGTGTAATTATTTTTGGGGTGGGCAAATACCTCATGGGTAGAACCACTTTCTACCAAGCACCCTTGATTCAATACACCCACACGATGGGCAAAATGCCTTACTAAGTTAAGGTCATGGGTAATTAATAGAATCGCCATTTCTCCTCGATCTTTTGCCTCTTCTTGGAGATCTTTTAATAAATCTAAAATTTGTAGACGTAAGCTCACATCAAGAGCCGTCGTAGGCTCATCAGCAATGAGTAATCTCGGTTTGCATGCCAATGCCATAGCAATCATGGCGCGTTGCCGCTGACCACCAGATAGCTGGTGAGGGTAAGCATGAAAACGCTCCTCTGCCTCAGGGATGCCTGTTTTCTTTAACAATGCAACCGCTGTCTTGCGGCATTCCACTAAAGGTAATAAAGGTTCATGCACTTGAACCGCTTCGACTATCTGATTACCAATCGTAAATAATGGGTTTAATGCGGTCATGGGCTCCTGGAAGATCATGGCGATCTCGCGCCCCCGCACCTCTCTGATTTCTTCTAAAGTTAAATCTAAAAGATTGACCTCAATACCGTCTGCTCTGCGCCAAAAAATTTTGCCCGTAGAGTGTGCCCCCTCAGGTTGCAAACGCAAGGGGGAAAGCGCCGTTAATGTTTTACCTGAACCTGATTCGCCCACTAAGGCAATTCGCTCACCCATACCGATTTCTAAGGATAAATCGCGTACCGCAAATTTCTCCCGCCGACCGCTACCAAACGACAGTGAGAAGTTCTCATACCGCAATAGACTAGCGCTCATACTCTTGCCCCAGTCAAGGGATTACTTTTACGGGAATCGAATGCGTCGCGCAAAGCCTCCCCCATAAAGGTAAGTAAAAGAAGTGTTCCGCCCAAGACCACAAAAGTAGATAAGGAAATCCACCATGCATCCAGATTGGCCTTACCTTGCGATAAGAGCTCACCCAAGCTCGGGGTGCCAGGTGGCACGCCTAAGCCCAAAAAATCCAAGCTGGTGAGAGACAAAATGGCGGCACTCATCCGAAATGGCAAGAAAGTGATCACGGGGGTCAAGCTATTAGGTAGGATATGGCGCCACATGATTTGCGCATTCGTGAGGCCTAGGGCTTTAGCAGCCCTCACATACTCCAAAGCACGATTACGAAAGAACTCAGCTCGTACATAGTCCGACAAACCCATCCATCCAAATGCTGCTAACAAAATAATTAATAAGAGAACGCTGGGATTAAAGATGGAAGCAAAAATAATTAAAAGATATAACTCAGGCATCGCTGACCAAATCTCAATGATGCGCTGTGTGATTAGATCAAAGCGCCCCCCAAAGAATCCCATCAGTGCGCCGGTCAAAACCCCAACTACAACTCCCACAATGGTTAAGGCGATACCAAACAAAATAGAAAGACGAAAGCCATAAATTAAACGGGATAAGACATCGCGTCCCCGATCGTCTGTGCCTAACCAGTTATCTAAAGAAGGTGATGCGGGATTAGGCTCCTTAGAGAAATAATTCAGGGTCTCAAAGCGATAAGGAATCGGGGCGTAGATAGCCCAATTAGAACCTTGAGTAATATTTTTCTTAATATCAGGATCTAAAAAATCGGTTGGAGTTGCAAAGTCCCCGCCAAAGACAGTCTCTGGATGATTCTGAATCATGGGGAAGTAAAACTGGCCCTCATAACGAACCACTAGGGGCTTGTCGTTCGCAATCAATTCTGCACAAAGACTAAGTCCAAACAGGATTGAAAAAATCCACAGGCTCCAGTAACCCAAGCGATTGGACTTAAAGCGTGACCAGCGACTCACGAGCCACCCCCTGAACCAAACTGTATGCGCGGATCAACCAAGACATAGCAAAGATCAGAAATTAATTTGGTTACTAGGCCAATCAAGGTAAATAAATAAAGAGTACCAAACACCACTGGATAATCGCGTTTCATAACCGCCTCATACGAGAGTAAGCCAAGCCCATCTAATGAAAACAAGGTCTCAATTAGTAATGAGCCTGCAAAGAAGGCGCCAATGAATGCCGCCGGAAATCCAGTAATTAAGGGGATGAGCGCATTCCGAAAAATATGCTTCCACAAAACCTTACTCTCGCTGAGCCCCTTTGCTCGCGCCGTTAACACGTATTGCTTGCGGATCTCCTCTAAAAACGAGTTTTTAGTAAGCATGGTGATTACTGCAAAACTTCCAAGGACCGATGCAGTGATGGGTAAGACTAAATGCCACAGATAATCCAAGACCTTACCCATCATGCTGAGCTCGTTCCAGTTATCGGAAGTTAAGCCCCGCAACGGAAAGATCTGCAGAAAACTACCGCCACCAAACAATACAAGAAGCAAGACACCCAAAACAAATCCTGGAATTGCATAGCCAACCAAAATCATGGTACTGGTCACTCGGTCAAACCGTGTGCCATCACGCACCGCCTTTGAAATACCCAAGGGGATTGATATCAAGTAACTAATGAAAAAGGTCCACAAACCAATGCTGATAGATACTGGTAATTTAGACATCACCAGATCCCACACGCTCTTATGTTGGTAATAGCTTTGGCCCAGATCAAATTGAGCAAAGCGTTTTAGCATCGCAACATACCGTTCGAGAGGCGGCTTATCAAAACCATATAAGGCTTTCACTTGCTCTAAACGTTCTGCGTCTAATCCTTGCCGTCCTCGATAGGTCGTTCCCCCGCCGGAGGACTCGCCGCCGACTGCTGCGTCCCCCTTACCTCTCAACTCCAACATTAACTGCTCTACAGGGCCACCAGGAACAAATTGCACCACCGCAAAGGTCAGGGTCAGAACCCCCAGCAAAGTGGGGATCATCAACAAAATGCGTTTGAGAATATAGACGAGAATCTCGGAGTTCATTGACGGGCCTCTTGTAACCACCAGGTAGATAAAATCCATGATTCTGCGGAGTAATACAAAGGAGGATTGGGGTAGCCCATCTCCTTACGGAATGCAATGCGATGTGTTGGGTTATACCAATGAGGAACCACAAAGTAACTGTTCCATAAAACGCGATCTAATGAACGAGTAGCCGCTTGTAATTGTTCGCGGGTCTCCGCTTTTACAATGGCATCAATGAGTGCATCCACCACAGGGGATTGCACACCAATGACATTATCCGATCCTCTCTCTTTGGCAGCTGCACTCCCAAAGCGATCATACAGTTCATTGCCAGGGCTTTGGGTGTCAGGGAAGCGTATGGTGGTCATATCAAAATCATAGTCATCCATACGCTTTTGATGCAGAGCATAGTCACTGGTTCGAATATCAACCTTGATGCCTAACTTTTCGAGATTACGCACATACGCTGAGAGAATCCGCATGAAGAATGGACCATCCTCCACAATCTCGAAGCGAAAAATTTCTCCTTTGGTGTTTCGGAGCGCCCCATCGCGATACGTCCAACCCGCCTCTGCTAACAACTCACGCGCTTTGCGTAAATTGTTTCGCAGGCTGCTCGGGGCTTCTGTACTGGGCGGTGGTGGCATTGCCCCAAACACTACCTCCGGAACGTATTGAGGATACTTTGCTTGTAATGGTTTTAATAGCTTGAGTTCGGCTTCTGTCGGGACCGTTTCACCTTGGTAATTTGCACTCAGATCACTATTGGTGAAGTAACTATTAATACGTCCGTATTGATCAAAGAAAAGTTGTCGATTTAACCACTGAAAATCTAAGGCATACCCCAAAGCCTTCCGCACGCGCATATCCTGAAAAATAGGACGACGTAAGTTCATGGCAAACCCTTGCATGCCAGCGCCATTATGGTTTTGGAAGGCCTTCTTAATAAGGGTACCGTTATTAAACTTGGGGCCCACATAACTCTTCGCCCAGTTCTTGGCGCGGTATTCCACTAGCGCATCAAACTCGCCTGCTTTAAATGCCTCTAGTCGCACTGCGTCGTCGCTGTATAACTTATAAACAATCCGATCAAAGTTATAAAAGCCAACTCGGACATTCACTTTAGTGCCCCAATAGTTAGGGTTGCGCTTGTAGATCATGGATTTACCGGCACGGTAAGACTCAATCACATAAGGCCCGCTTCCAATCGGATGCTCAAACGTAATCTTGTCAAAGGCAGTAACACTACCGTCTGGTTTAACACCCCAGTTCTTAGAGAAGATTGGCAGGCCACCCACCATCAAGGGTAGTTCGCTATTACGAGTCTTGAAATCAAACCGAATCACGCGTTCAGATACAACAACTGCTTGCTTCACATCAGCATAGATAGTTCTATATTGTGGATTTGCCAGTTTACTCATTAAGGTGTCAAAACTATGTTTAACGTCGCTTGCTAAGATGGGCGAACCATCGGAGAACTGTGCCTCGGGTCGAATCCGAAAGCTCACCGACATTTTGTCAGGTGCTACCTGAATATCCTCTGCAATGAGTCCATATACACTGGATACTTCATCGGCACTACCTACCGCCAAAGACTCAAACATTAAAGCGCCAATCCCGGGAGCAGTAACGCCGCGCAGTGTAAAGGGATTGAACTTATCAAAACTAGTTCGCCGATCTGGATTGGGCAAAGTTAAGGTACCACCCTTCGGAGCCTTGGGATTGGCGTAATCAAAATGGGCAAAGCCATCCGCATATTTAGGCTTACCGTATTGAGCAATGCCCTGCGCTGCGATACCTTCGCCAGAATAAGATACCAAGCCAAACAGGGTTCCTAGGGCCAATAGCAAAATCATGGCTCGAATTAGCGCCTTGGAAGAATTGGGTCTAGTTTGGCTTAGCATATGCAACAATTGTAGATAGCAAATCAATTTTGGAGTAAAGGACAATAGATGGCTTATTTAAGCGGCAAACGCATCCTCATTACCGGACTTCTTTCAAACCGCTCAATTGCCTATGGTATTGCCAAAGCCTGCCATCGTGAAGGGGCTGAATTGGCCTTTACCTATGTGGGTGAGCGCTTCAAAGAGCGAATTACTGAGTTTGCTAAAGAGTTCAATAGCCAGCTAATTTTTGATTGCGATGTGGGAAGCGATGAACAAATTACAGCTCTCTTTAAGGATCTTGCCAAAAGCTGGCCCCAATTTGATGGTTTCGTTCATTCTATCGGCTTTGCCCCGCGGGAGGCGATTGCTGGGGATTTTCTAGAGGGATTGAGTCGTGAAGCCTTCAAGATCGCCCACGATATTTCTGCTTACAGCTTCCCAGCCATGGCTAAAGAGGCAATGCCCATGCTCCGCCCCAATGCAGCCTTACTCACTCTAACGTACCTTGGTTCGATGCGCAATGTTCCAAACTACAACACCATGGGTTTGGCCAAGGCATCCTTAGAAGCATCGGTTCGCTATCTTGCTGGCTCATTGGGTCCCAAAGGGATTCGGGTAAATGGTATTTCCGCAGGACCTATTAAAACTCTCGCGGCTTCTGGCATTAAAGGCTTTGGCAAGATTTTGGATGCAGTTGAAAAGACCGCTCCTTTGCGTCGCAACGTTAGCGTTGATGACGTTGGTAATGCTGCATCCTTCCTTTTATCGGACCTTGCAAATGGTATTACCGCAGAAATCATCTATGTCGATAATGGCTTTAGCCAAGTTGTTGGCGGGATGGATGAGGTTTAAAAATCAAGCCGACTAGTTCTTCGACAGAACTGTCACCTATCCCATTGCGAGACGCTCTCGCTTTTTGGGTCAAGCTCGGCTTTACTAGCTTTGGAGGACCAACTGCTCAGATTGCCATGATGCATGATGAGCTGGTTGATAAAAAACGTTGGATTTCAGAGCGACGTTTCTTGCATGCCCTGAACTATTGCATGTTGCTACCAGGCCCAGAAGCCCAGCAACTCGCTACCTATTTAGGTTGGCTCATGCATCGTACCTGGGGCGGCATTCTCGCAGGCGCTCTGTTTGTTTTACCTTCTTTGTTTATTTTGATTGCACTCTCCTGGATATATGTTCACTACGGACAAACAACCCTAGTGACCGCTATCTTTTATGGAATTAAGCCTGCAGTAACCGCGATTGTCATTACCGCTGTGATTCGTATTTCTAGACGCAGTATTCAGAATCGTGCTTTAGCAATATTGGCACTGCTCTCCTTTATTGCCATCTTTGTGTTTAACCTGCCGTTTCCACTCATCATTCTTAGCGCAGGTATTTTTGGCTTATGGGCTGGCCAACGCTATCCTGAACTTTTTTCTCAAGAACAGAAGGCACATTTCAGTAAACTGCCCAAGCATCATGAGAACGCAATCATTGATGACCATACGCCACCTCCGAGTCATGCCGGTTTTAGTCGAGTCCGACTCATCTGGCAAATTACGATTGCTAGCCTCTTGTGGTTTGTGCCAATAGCATGCCTTGTCTTTCTGCTGGGCTGGAAAACTCTGTACCCACAACTAGCTTGGTTCTTTACCAAAGCAGCACTGCTTACCTTTGGGGGAGCCTATGCTGTATTACCCTATGTTTACCAAGGCGCTGTTGAGCACTATCAATGGCTCTCTGCCACCCAAATGATTGATGGTCTAGCCTTGGGCGAAACGACGCCAGGACCACTCATCATGATTGTTGCGTTTGTGGGTTACTTAGCCGGTCATGCGCAAGAGAGTACTTTAGGGGGCATATTGGGAGCATGTATTGCCACGTGGTTTACTTTCTTGCCATCCTTTTTATTTATTCTTATCGGCGCACCAATCATTGAATCAACCCATGGCAATTTACGCTTCACCGCGCCCCTAACTGCCATCAGTGCAGCAGTCGTTGGCGTAATTGCCAATCTAGGGGTTTTCTTTGCCTACCATGTATTTTTTCCCAGCGGCCTCTCTGCGGGAATTTCTTGGGTATCACTGCTCATTTGCGGAGTTGCCCTCTTGCTCATGATTCGCTTTCAGTGGGGAGTCATTCGAACTCTGGGCTTGGCTGCTCTAGTCGGGGTTCTTTTTGCCCCTAGCGGGCTTCTTTTTCAGTAATCGCTCTTAGAAAGCAGTTTTGCTAGGATTGGCATAATGAGGGTATGAGAATCGACCCACCGACACTAGCCCATCTCCAAGAATGGATTGGTAAAACCGAGCGATATCAAGATACGGTCACTATCGCCCCCTACCGCGCTTTATCAGCTACCCTCGATCGTAAGGATCCAGATCCCATTCATGGAGTATTTCTACCGGAGTTATGGCATTGGTTGTATTTCTTACCTCATGCCAAACAATCTGAAATTGGACCCGATGGCCACCCCAAACGCGGTGGCTTTCTACCACCCGTTCCATTACCACGAAGAATGTGGGCAGGTGGTCGACTTCGCTGGGAACAGGATCTTGTGATTGGCGATGCCATCGAGCGTGTCTCAACCATAAAATCAGTGACCCATAAATCAGGACGAAGTGGTGATCTACTGTTTGTTTTAGTAGAACATCAAATTCATAATGCCAAAGGCTTGGCGCTCACAGAAGAGCATGACATTGTGTATCGGGCTGCGCCCTCTCCCGATGAAAAGGCCCCTGATCCAACTCCGGCTCCAAGTAATGCCAAGTGGTGCAAGATCATCCAACCAGATCCTGTTTTGCTGTTTCGTTATTCCGCCTTAACCTTTAATGGGCATCGCATTCATTACGATCGTAGTTATGTGACCCAAGAGGAAGGCTATCCTGGTTTGATCGTGCATGGTCCTCTCATTGCTACTTTATTAGTGGATCTTGTGCGGCAGAGCAACCCTGGGAAGAAATTAAGGCGGTTTGAGTTCCGAGCCGTTCGACCGACCTTTGATATTCATTCCATGCAGGTAAACGCTAGCCCTGATCTTGCTAACGATCCTAGCGGCAAAACTCTTTCGGTTTGGGCACAAGATCATGAGGGTTGGTTAACCATGCAAGCAAAAGCAGAATTGGTCTAAATTTAATGAGCACACATTACTCCGCACAGCTTGCTCAATTTGCTACAGAACTCAAGCTCGGTGATATTCCGCAGTCAGTCATTGCTCGTACCGAGGATTTGTTCGTTGATTGGTTTGCATCGGCAGTTGGCGGTAAAGGTGCGAAGCCTGTGGAGATCATGGCGCAATTTGCGCAGTCGATGGGCCCACGCCAACAAACTGCTGAGGCAGGCTCTGCTGAAATCCTAGTAACACGCACTAGCTCAAGTCCGTTCTTGGCATGTTTGGCTAATGCGGCGGCATCCCATGTGGTTGAACAAGATGATGTTCATAACGGCTCGGTTTTCCATCCAGGCACCATAGTGTTCCCTGCAGCCCTTGCGTGCGCGCAAGCCAAACAACTCAGTGGCGAAGAACTTCTAACTGCGGTTGTTGTTGGCTATGAGGTGGGTATTCGGGTTGGAGAATTTCTGGGGCGCTCGCATTACAAAATATTTCATACAACGGGCACAGCGGGAACCTTAGCAGCAGCAGCTACTGTTGGGCATTTATTAAACCTAAATCATGAACAAATGCTGCATGCCTTTGGCTCTGCGGGTACTCAATCTGCAGGTCTTTGGGAGTTCTTACGCGATGCCGCCGACTCCAAGCAATTGCACACAGCCCATGCGAGTGCTACAGGCTTAATGTCGGCTTACCTTGCAAAAGAGGGGTTTACAGGGGCTAAGAAGATCCTTGAGGGATCGCAAGGCTTGGCCGCAGGCATGTCAAGCGATGCCAATCCCGAAAAGTTAATTGACCGTCTCGGATCGCGTTGGTGTGTTGCGGAGACCTCCTTCAAATACCATGCCTCCTGTCGTCATACCCACCCTGCTGCGGATGCGCTTTTGCACGTCCTGCAAAAAAATAATATTCAGTCACACGAGATTGAGCGCATTGAGACCTTCGTGCATCAGGGTGCCATCGATGTACTAGGGCCCGCCAGCAAACCGAGCAACTTGCATCAATCAAAGTTTTCTATGGGAACGGTACTGGCTTTAGTCTGCAAGTATCACTTTGCTGGTCTTCAAGAATTTGCTGACCACTTTCACGATTCAGAAATTTGCGCCCTTCGCGATCGCGTAACGATGATTCTCGATACGGAAGTAGATCAGGCTTATCCACAACGCTGGATTGGTAAAGTGAAGGTGCACCTGAAGAATGGGAAGACGCTTGATGGGCGCGTGGATGAACCCAAAGGTGATCCAGGAAATACTCTAAGTCGGCAAGAGATCCAAGAAAAAGCATTACGGCTTGCCGCATTTAGTCGGGGCGCTACCGAAATTGAAATGAAAGATGCCATCAGACTACTATTTAATATCCGTCAGGCCAAAATCATTCCGTTCATTCTTCCTCAGTCTGGAGCATCACAATGAATCTGCCACCCTCTCCTTTAAGTGATGCCTGTAGCTTCCTGTTTGTCCCAGCGACCCAGCCCGAGCGTTATGGCAAAGCGCTCGCTAGCGGAGCTGATGGGGTCATCATTGATCTTGAAGATGCGGTGGGTCTGGATGATAAAGCCAAAGCGCGGGAGATTTTAAAAAATACCTGGCCATCCATTTCGATCGACCAGAAACATCGGATCGTGGTTCGCTGCAATGCTCCAGGAAGCTCTTTTTATGCGGCTGATCTAATACTTGCCAAAGAATTACAGGTTCGGCATTTAATGATTCCGAAAACAGAATCACGAGATCATATTAATGGAGCAGCCGAGGAACTTAAAAATACGGCTTTTATCCCGATGATTGAGACCCCACTGGGCTTACATCATCTCAATGAAATTGCAAGTACAGAACAGGTCCTCCGTCTTGCACTGGGGAATCTAGACATGCAAGTTGAACTAGGCATAAGCTGTGATGACAATGAAACTGAAATCGATACCGCGCGTTTCATGTTGGTTCTGGCATCCAAACTGGCTCAAATTGCCCCTCCGCTAGACGGGGTTACGCCTTCCACAGACGATGAACCGCGAATTTTTGCACATGCACAAAAAGCCAAACGGTTTGGTTTTGGAGCAAAATTGTGTATTCATCCCAAACAAATCCCGATTATTAAAAGGGCTTTTAGCCCAACCATTGAGGAAATTAGCTGGGCAAAACGGGTGATTGCTGCCGATAATGCCTCCAATGGGCAGGCTGTTAAGGTCGATGGAAAGATGGTTGACCGCCCAGTGGTCATGCTAGCCCACAGAATTTTGCGCTTAGCTGGTAATCCCTAAGAGAATGCCTTTAAAAACATGGCAAAATAAGCCTCGTTTTACCTCTTTTGGAGACTTTGAATGAATTTGAATAAACTTTTAAACGCATTACTCGCCCCAGTCCTCGGCGCTGGTGTTTTGATGGCCGGCGCAGTCAATGCACAAAATTATCCTGACAAACCAGTTGCCCTAGTTGTGCCTTTTGCAGCTGGTGGTCCAACGGACACGATCGCACGCTTAATTGCAGTGCCAATGGGTAAAGCGCTAGGCCAAACCGTGGTAGTTGAAAATACTCCCGGCGCAGGC
>DBCI01000024.1:0-2935 GCA_002292975.1 Polynucleobacter sp. UBA962
GATATAAATTTAGCCGAGTTGCTGTAATGAGTTACTATGAAATAGCTATCTTTGGTGGCTGACATAAATTAACAGTAGTTCAGTCGCATCTATCAAAATTGCATTTTAATGACGACCTTCACCGCTCCAAGAGAACCACATTCACTAAATTTCTAACGCCAATATCAGTATTTCGTAACGAATCGCCCCATCAATGGGCATGCGAAATGATCGGTTTAGGCAACTCTCAATAATTTGGCTTTACCCAGCATAAATGATTTATCTATAAGGAGATTTACATGACATCAAAAGGAATGTGCCCCGTAGCGCACGGAGCAAATACCGAATCAGGCAACAGCCCGATGACTTGGTGGCCAAAATCACTGAACCTTGACATTCTTCATCAGCAAGATACAAAGACTAACCCCATGGATCCGTCTTTCAACTATCGAGATGAATTGAAAAAGCTCGATGTTGCAGCCCTAAAAAAAGATATGAAAGATTTGATGACCACTAGCCAAGATTGGTGGCCAGCGGATTGGGGTCATTATGGTGGCCTGATGATTCGCATGGCTTGGCACTCTGCAGGAACCTATCGAATTTCTGATGGGCGTGGTGGCGCTGGTACTGGTAATCAGCGTTTTGCACCAATTAACTCATGGCCAGATAATGAGAATCTAGATAAAGCGCGGCGACTCTTATGGCCGCTTAAAAAGAAATATGGTAACAAAATAAGCTGGGCTGATCTCATGATCTTGGCTGGCACCATTGCCTACGAATCCATGGGACTTAAAACCTTTGGCTTCTCCTTTGGTCGGGAAGATATTTGGCATCCTGAAAAAGATATTTACTGGGGCCCTGAAAAGGAATGGCTACAAAAGAGTGGCGGGGAAGGTAGTCGCTATTCTGGCGTACGAGATTTAGCCAATCCGCTTGCGGCTGTCATGATGGGTTTAATTTATGTAAATCCAGAAGGCGTGGATGGAAATCCAGATCCTCTTAAAACTGCTCAAGATATTCGAGTTACTTTTGCACGCATGGCCATGAATGACGAGGAGACAGTGGCACTTACTGCGGGTGGACACACCGTAGGTAAATCGCACGGCAATGGCAATGCAGCCAATCTTGGCCCTACACCAGAGGGTGCTCCGCTTGAAGAGCAAGGCTTTGGTTGGATGAACCATAAAACAAGAGGCATTGGTCGCGATACCGTTACAAGCGGTATTGAAGGTGCATGGACAACCCATCCAACCCAATGGGATAACGGTTACTTTCAGTTATTGCTTAATTACGACTGGAAGCTCACCAAGAGTCCAGCGGGCGCTTGGCAGTATGAGCCTATCGATATAAAAGAAGAGGATATGCCAGTCGACGTTGAAGACTCTAACATTCGTTGCATGCCAATGATGACTGATGCAGATATAGCGATGAAGGTAGATCCTGAGTATCGGAAGATCTCAGAGAGGTTCTCCAAAGATCAGGCCTATTTCTCTGAAACATTTGCTAGGGCTTGGTTCAAGTTAACGCATCGGGATTTGGGTCCAAAAGCGAGATACTTTGGCCCTGACGTTCCTAATGAGGAATTAATTTGGCAAGATCCTGTGACAGTAGGTCGAAAAGATTATGGTGTTGAGACTCTCAAAACAAAGATCAAAGCAAGCGGCTTATCTATTAGCGATCTAGTAACGACAGCTTGGGATAGCGCACGTACTTATCGCAGCTCGGATAAGCGGGGTGGCGCTAATGGTGCGCGCATTCGTTTGGCTCCTCAAATAGACTGGAAAGGTAATGAGCCAGAGCGCTTAGCAAGAGTGCTGCCAGTCTACGAAAAAATTGCAAAAGAATGCGGCGTTAGCATCGCAGACACCATCGTGTTGGCTGGCAATATCGGCATTGAACAGGCTGCCAAAGCTGAGGGATTTGACATTAATCTGCCATTTAATCCAGGTCGCGGAGATGCCACTCAAGAGATGACAGACATAGAGTCATTTGAAGTTCTTGAACCGCTAGCTGACGGTTTTCGTAATTGGTTAAAAGAAAACTATGTGGTTACTCCAGAAGAGTTGCTCTTAGACCGTACGCAATTGATGGGACTCACTGCCAAAGAGATGACTGCGCTAGTAGGTGGCATGCGTGTTCTTGGCACTAATCATGGTGGAACAAAGCACGGGGTATTTACAGAAAGAGAAGGGGCATTAAGCAATGACTTCTTCGTCAATTTGATTGATATGAATTACCAGTGGAAACCAACTGGCACAAATAGTTACGCCATTATCAAGCGCAATACAGGAGAAATCAAATGGACTGCTACTCGAGTTGATCTGGTATTTGGCTCAAACTCTATCCTACGTGCTTATGCAGAAGTGTACGCACAAGATGACAATAAAGAGAAGTTTGTAAATGATTTTGTTATGGCTTGGACCAAGGTTATGAACGCGGACCTATTTGATTAGGGTCTATACCGACCGCATAGTTTACGGTGAATTAATAGGGAAAATTAATCGTTTTGTCCCTGTTGTTATGTATTACCTGATGTTCAAATGTTCAGATTGGTGATGTAATTTTTATATTGAGATTTAATACATTTTTTTGAACTACATTTAGTTATATTTTTGTATTTGCTGGATTTATAAACCTGCCAACTAAATAAGGAGCGAATAATGAAACAATCTGCTAATAGCAAAACGATAAATACCATCCCTTTTAAAGGCGTAGTTAATAAGCAATTAAGTAACGCTTCAAAGAAAAAAATGATCCTTAAGGCAGCTGTCTCACGCGCCCCTCAAAAAGACTTTACGATCGATGATTTACATAAAAACCAACAGCAAGAACTATCGAAGCGGCGTTATGAAAAAGAGTTAAAGAAATTATTTTTAGAATTAGTGAAATTACAAGAATGGGTAGTCACCACAAAGGCTCGTATAGTAATTATTTTTGAGGGTCGTGACGCAGCCGG
>DBCI01000024.1:3040-3303 GCA_002292975.1 Polynucleobacter sp. UBA962
ACACCATCATCTAAGGAAAAAACTCAGTGGTATTTTCAGCGCTATGTATCTCATTTACCTGCCGGCGGAGAAATAGTATTATTTGATCGTAGTTGGTACAACCGCGCTGGAGTTGAGCATGTGATGGGGTTTTGTACAGACGATGAATATAAGGATTTTTTGCACGCCTGTCCTGAATTCGAAAACATTCTAGTTCGCTCAGGGATCATCGTACTTAAATATTGGTTTTCTGTGAGTGACGATATACAGGAAATTCGTTTTAG
>DBCI01000024.1:3378-18697 GCA_002292975.1 Polynucleobacter sp. UBA962
GATAAGTGGGTCGACTATTCAAAAGCGAAAGACGCAATGTTTATGCATACCGATACAATTCATGCGCCATGGTATGTTGTCAATGCTGATGTAAAAGAACGCGCCCGTTTAAATTGCATCTCGCACATACTACAAAAAATTCCATATCACTCAATAAAACTTCCTGAAATTAAGTTTGGTAGGCGAAAAAAGACTCCATCAAGTTACGTTCGTCCGCCGATGAGTACGCAACACATCGTACCTGACTTTTTTGATTAATTAAGTTGATTAAGTTAATAATCAAGAAGGTACTTAGCAATATCTTCAAATCTTAGATTGACAAAAGACGTTCGCATCCACAGCCTTAATTAGTGTGTCGTAACTAATTGATCGATATTGATCTTCTTAATTTGCCAGATTCTCTAAGCCTTAGGTCGCACGTTCGAACACGCCGGATCGTCGCAACAACCTTTGTTGGGTAGGCCAAGTAAGTCTAGATTATTTACATGGGACCTGAACATAGTTAATTATTTTTCCATTAATAATTATAGGTTCAGGGCATAGCCTTCCAGTATTATTTTTTTCATACTCCTGCAGTCTTTTTCTTGCATCATTGAGCGCGTTTTGATGAGCTCGTTCTTCCGCATCTGGTCGTATTAAATGGTATCCATCGGGTTTTCCGTCTAAATCTTTACCTACACAATTCGATATAGTGCCGCCCCTTAATCTACAGTTTGAATATCTTTTGCATTCATCAATGGAAACGACTGTTGAGCACTCCTTTGAATAAGGATTATTAAAAGGGTCATCTTTAGCGTACAAACTTGTTATAGAAAGAAGAGCGCCAAGTAAATAGAAGTAAATTTTCATGACCATTGGTAAATTAAAGCTCTAAGCTCGCACCGTATTAAATCCAATAATCTTTACATTCAATATATTTATCTAGTATAGAGTGTTAACTATGTATCTGGTAGCATATTTTAATAAAACTGAATACATTATTGGCTATGTCTCTGGTTAATGCCGGCATGCGATTGCTGTATAAAAATGGCTAGTATAAATTTTATATAGAGGTCATAATGTGATGCTAATCTATTATTATCTTTGTATTGATTTAGTTATATTTAACGTCTTTAATCTTGTAGTTTTCATATTTGAATCCATCAAATATTAAAAGCTTGTTTAGGTTATGCTCAGAAAAAACTAAACTCGTAGAAATATAGTCAAAATATATTATTGTTCATCTACTTTTTTTAAGGTTACTTTGTCCATTTTTCATTTCTGCAACACACTCCATTTTTCTAAGTCGGTGATGATATTAGGAGTAACTTTTACTCTTGCTTCTATGAGCGTACACCCACAGGATGTTCCTGCAATCAAGACCATTATTACTGTCGGTGATACTCCACTTATTTTGCGATCTGCGCTATTTGGCAATCCGGTAAAATTTGGAGCTCTACTCAGCCCTGATGGAAAATGGGTTTCTTGGATCGCTCCTGTCAACGGCCTGTTGAATGTGTGGGTGGCGCCCTCTGACAAACCTGAAGTGGGAAAAGCCATCACGGCCTCTACCGATCATCCAATTTCTACCCATTTTTGGTCAAGTGATAGCAATCAAATTCTATTCATCAAAGATAATGGTGGCGACGAGAACTTCCACCTTTATGGCGTGGATATTATTACTGGCAAGCAGCAAGACTATACCCCTTTTGCTAATGTAAGTATCAAAGTCATTGGTGTTTCAAGTAAACGTCAAAATGAATTGCTGGTCGGAATAAATGATCGTGACCCGCGCTGGCACGATGTTTACTTACTCAACATAAAGACCGGTAAGCGAAAACTGCTTTTAAAGGGGGATGGCTTTATCAATTTTCAAAGTGATGATGATCTTCAATTGCGCTTAGTGGGACGTCCCAATGTGGTTGGTGGAATTGACTACTTTCATATTAAAGGTGGTGTTGTGGCAGATAAGTCATTCCTGAGCACCAGTTTGGAAGACAGCGGTACTAGCCCACTAGGATTTACCTCCGATGGTAGAACCCTTTATTGGATCGACTCACGTGATCGGGATACCGCTGCGTTATTTGCCGAAGATACAGCGACCGGTCAGCGCAAGCTGATTGGGCAGGACTCCCGCGCAGACCTGAGTGGCACGTTGCGTCATCCAGTTTCCGGTGAAGTTCAGGCTTTTTCAGTCAACTACTTGAAAGATGAATGGCATTTCATTGACAAGCGTTTAAAGGATGACTTTGATTGGCTGGAAAAACATCTTGATAAGGATTTTTTCGTTGTAAGCCGTACTCGAGCTGATGATAAGTGGATTGTTGGTGTCGACCTTTTATCTAAGGTCAGCGGGACCTATCTCTACAACCGTCAAACAAAGCACCTAAGGACTCTTTATGTAGCACGCCCAGAACTGCTGGGTGCGCCACTGATGCCTATGCTTACTGCTGAGATAAAGGCTCGTGATGGCTTGACCCTGCCTAGTTATTTGACCTTGCCAAAAGGCTCTGATATCAACGGAGATGGGAAGGCAGACAAGCGAGTGCCAATGGTTCTGCTAGTCCATGGAGGTCCTTGGTTGCGTGACGTCTATGGCTATGATGCTCACCATCAGTGGCTTGCCAACCGTGGGTATGCCGTACTGTCCGTAAATTTTCGGGCATCTTCGGGCTTTGGAAAAAAATTCTTGACAGCAGGTAATAAGCAGTGGGGCTTAGCCATGCATACTGATTTACTTGACGCGGTCGAATGGGCTGTAAAGCAGGGCATTACTTCTGCCGATAAGGTTGCCATCATGGGCGGGAGTTATGGTGGTTATGCTACCTTAGCTGCATTGGCTTTCACGCCCACCGCTTTTTCCTGCGGTGTTGCGATCGTCGGGCCATCAAACTTAGAGACATTATTAGCAACAATCCCACCATATTGGGAAGCTGGAAAAAAGCAAATGTATAGTCGTATGGGCGACCCAACCACCATCGAGGGAAGGGAAATCCTTCGAGCCGCATCACCTCTTTATAAAGCTAATCAGATTATTCGACCGTTACTTATTGGGCAAGGTGCCAACGATCCTCGTGTCAAGCAGGCTGAGAGTGACCAAATAGTCGCCGCCATGCAGACCAAGAATATTCCGGTTACTTATGTCTTGTACCCTGACGAGGGCCACGGCTTTGAGAAGCCAAATAATAGAATTAGCTTTAATGCAATAGCTGAGGCGTTTTTGGGCAACTGCCTAGGTGGTCGTGTTGAACCTCTTGGCGCTACTTTACAAAAGTCGACAGCACAAATTTTGAACGGGGCGATCTATATTCCGGGCCTAGCAGAGGCTGCTGTCAAAAAGTAATCCCTTAAAAAATTAGGAAAGTTCAATGGGATGCTGCCTTGAGCTATATTTAGTAATTATTTTGGTAAGAAAGTATTCAGAATTCTCTCTTTTGGAATAGTACCAAAAATCAGTTCAATTTAGAGTGTTGTTCTGTGCAAAGACCATAACTACTCCAATACAAGGTCAGACCATTGAGTAAATGCCATAGCCAATGTGTAGCCCCTATGGAGTCACATAAGGGTATATCCAGTTGACGACTCAGTAGTGAAAATGGAAAAACGATCACCGCCAGCCATAAAAATCGAGCTGCTGACGCATTCGAGTATTGGGTCACCAAAGCATATATAAATAGTGCCACCCAAGCGCCTAGATAGATGCCTGGGGGCATCCATGGTAGAGCTGGCTTTAAGTGACTCATTAGTAAGTGAGCTAAAACAATGCTGACGATGAGCAGGAGAACTGACCCCATCTGAATCAATAGCGAGCTTCTAGACCATTGCTTAGGGATCAGAAATGCAAAGGCTACTAAATATAGAGCGATTGCCACAACATCCAGAAGGCCAGTGAGGCGATTAGCGAAGGTATGGAAGCTAAAACTGCCCAAGCCAATTAGGATCATTAGAGTGGCCATCAGAGCGGAGTGGGGAGATCTTAGGCGCCAAATGAAGAATCCTGCCACGATGAACGATAGATTGCTAATGGCATTAATTGGCTCAGCCCAAAAACTTGGATCTAAGCGCTCGCAATAGATATCAACTGAATTAAACCATGTACTCATTGATAAGTCGCCCGGTAAGAGGTAAGCAAACTTTGCCGAAGTTGATTTTAAGGATTTGGTTTTATATACCTTAGCCTAAGCAGATTGCAGTGTCTTAAGTTGAATCGCAAAGCTTCCAGCCTGACTATTCGAAATTAGAATGCCAAACTCAATCACATCAGAAAAGGATAGGGTGGGCGCATGAACAACTTGTCCACGAAACGTCGCCTTAAATTGATTTAGATGAAATTGATAACTTTGCCAAGTAGACTCAGCAATAAAGTCTGCAACATATGTCACCCGAGGAGCTAACTCAGTGCGCAAGACTAGCTTATAACGCTTACCATCTCCTTTTGCCAAAAGCTCAATAGGCAAAGTTCCATGAGGAAATCGTACTGATGAACGCATGGAGGCAAAGCCGCCATTATTTTCAAGAGAAACTTGACCTTCAAAGAACATACCATGCGCATCTTCGCGAAGGCCCGATTGGGACACGCCACCCATCACACTATCATTCACAATCCAGCAATCTCGCATCGTATTCGGGTTAGTGAAATCCATGCGAACTCCTTGTGAACGTGATAGTTTGCTCCAGCATAAAAGGTAAACACCAGAGGTGCAAAGAAAATTTCTTCTTGAGTTCAACTTTTCCTGATAATAAAGTTGGTAGAGTCAAGGTTACTTTATAGGGGGAGCAGACTTCCATAGGTATAAAACCCAGACAACACAACATCCGTAAAGAATCGTAAAGAACTCCAATGGTAAATCCCAATATAGGATTTTGCTGATTTGATCAGCCCAAAATGATTCAGGGGCATGAGTACGACGTAGCAACGCCTCCAATACAGTCAAAGGACAAGTAATGTGAAAAATAGCCTCAATGGCAATCAGCACCATAAGACCGGCATGGATTTGGCGCAAGCGTCGTGCTCGCACCCATGACCATTGCCAGTATGCGCCTAGAGGGATCAGTAGCATACCGGCTGCTAAAAAAGCGGCAATGGCAAAGTGAGCTAGTAATACGAGGTCGGCTAATAAGGTCATGGAAAAAGCATACACAATAGATATGGCAATAGTGGAATGCAGTTTTTCCGACTATCTTCTGTGAATACCTGATATCTGTCGGAGTTTTGGCGGACAATTAAAACGTGCAACGATCATTTATTTAGGACTAAGCCACCAATTGAGTTGTGCTCTGCTTTTGTCATCCATTTGCTGGATGCGGGTATCAAAGTCCTTTAACTTAGTTTCAAGGCGAAGGACTTGTGCCTCAAGACCTTTATTCCTGCTATATATCTCGTCTAGATCTTCATTGAGCGACATAATTTTTAAGGTCAGCACACTAATTAGTAGCAAAATACCAGTAGTAATAAACAGTTGGGCTCTTTGCCAGGGATTGGTTTTGCCAAGAAGTTCTTTGAGTGATGATAAAAATAGTAGTTTTTTCATTTGATTGTGAGGAGTCTGTATTGGATTTACATCATAGATGATTGAATTAATTTTACTCAGTCTTTGTATGCTTTTGTTTTATGTAGATAATAGGATTTACAAGATCCTCTTTATCGTAGGCATTGGTATTCTTCTTTATTTTATTTCGGTGCATTCCAATACTGAAACTCTTGCATTGCAAAGCCATCGATACAGTGTGATAACGCAGTAGGATCTGGGCTAAGCTATTTCATTACTAGAGTTGCTTTGAAGAGATTGCGCTAATTTCAGCTCGATCCTTTGAACGCAAGGTATCGTGAAAGCTAGCTATGTGTGTTTCCTAACTTACGACTTACTTAGTTGCTGAAGAGAGCCGGTATTAAGCTCATTTAGCATCTCAGCTAGAACTTTCTTTTGCTTGGCGTCCGTTGCTTCTTGTTTGGCATCGTTTAGGACATCACGGATATCGGCAGCCTCAACTAACTCCATGCCCCAATCTGGAAATAAGCGATCACGAATTTCGTTTTCTTCGCGCAACAACACCACTTTTGAGTGTCGTGAATCCGCATTAATGATTTTCATAAGGCTGGTGACGTTGTCTCGGGGACCTTCTAGCCATTGAAAAAAGATACCACTTCCGAAGACCAATAGACCTGTGATGCCAAATCGAGGATTATGATGTTTTGCAGTAGCAATAATCCTTGATATGGAGTCATCATCCATTCCAGGTGCAGCCCGGCTACAGTAGACTAAATTATGGATCGCCTGATCCAGACCCTCATCATCTTGCAGAAGATGGACAGCATCCATAAGGTAAGCCCTAATATGTGAGTGCCTAGACTCATAGCACCTTGCGCTAAGTCGGCATCTGTATATTACCTCTTAATCAGTATGAGAGCTTGTTGTTCTAGAAAAATCCTCGTAATAAACCCCCAATTACTTTTGGATGCCCCAGCAATCTTATAACAAGGCACCCCGAGCTGCTATTGGCCAGACAGCCTCCACATGATTACCACGAATGCAGATTAGCTCGTCGTATAAATTGACGGTTGGATCACAGTGACCAGGAATCAGCATGATGGAGTCACCTAACTTTATCGTTGACTCTGCTGTGAGGTCTAATATGCCATGTTCATCGGAGGCTTTGCGGTAGATCGCATCCTTGCGTTGCCAGACCGCGGGCATTCCCGAGTCCACACTGGAAGCTTTCAAGCCAGCATCTACCACCGCGCGACTTGGCGTTGGATGACTGAGTATTGCTGTTTTGATAAATAAGGCATGCTCAAAGGGCAAATCATGCCCATCTCGCTGGTTAGCCGCATAGTCACGATCCATAAAAATATAGGAACCGGCTTGAACCTCATTAAAAACAGTAGAGCTCCCCTCTAGCATGACCGAACCCGTTCCGGCCCCAGTAATGCGTTGGACCCGTATCCCTATTTTTTCAATTGCCTCTTTACTTGCGCTAGCAATGGCGCATGTGGCAGCAATTGCACTTTGGCGTTCCTGGGGGAGTCGAAAGTGCTGTGCGCTTCCGTGATAACACTGCAAGCCCATAAAATTTAAGTAGGGCGCTTGATCAATTTGCAAAGCCATAGAGACCGCCTGCTCAATCGAGGTAACCCCACACCGACCCATCCCAACATCTACATCAATATAGACGTCGATCTGTATCTGACGAAGAGCGCTAGCTCGGGCGAAGGCGGATAGTTGGTCATCGTGGTCAACCAATACCCCGATAGTGGCTCTTTTGGCCAAGTCAATCGCATGCGCCACTTTCTGCTCACCAACAAGCTGATTGGTAATCAAAATATCATCTACGCCAGCATCCACAAAGACTGCTGCTTCACTGACCTTTTGGCAACAAATACCAATCGCGCCCGCTTTGATTTGTCGCAATGCAATCTCAGGACACTTATGACTTTTAGCATGAGGGCGCAAGCGAACACCCGCTTTAGACATCGCTTCTTGTAAGCGCTTCATATTGCGCTCAAACGCATCTAAATCAAGTACTAATGCAGGGGTATCGATCGTATCAAAGTGATCGCCAGCATGAGCTGCTTTCCAAGGTGACATAGATTTCGCCCTAAATGAATATGTTCTTGGCATTGTAATAGCAGGAATCTAGGATGCTTTGTGGCACTATGCCTTGATTGCATTCTCCTCAGTTAGTAAGGAATCTATGATTTACACTTGCTGTCATGGTTGATAAAAAAGATCTCTAAAGATGCACTTATTAAAGAATCTGCTCTTCGCCGTTCTAGTTTTCTATCTTCCGGCAGGCATCGCACAAAGCATCCCAACAGTGGCAGCAGCTTCAGACCTTAAGTTTGCTCTAGAAGAGATCGCCGCGAACTACAAGACTGATAAAGGACGCGATCTGAAAATGGTGTTTGGGTCTTCAGGAGTTCTTTGGCAACAAATTAAAAACGGAGCGCCGTTTGCAATGTTTCTGTCGGCAGATGAGACATACATCGACGACTTACAGAAGAATGGGATCACCCTTGATGGGGGGAGTCTCTATGCGATTGGCAGGATTGTTTTAGTGGGGAAAAAAAATAGTCCAATCAAGTTAAGCCCTGATAAGGACGGTTTGATGAAAGCCATTCAGGTAGCCAAGAAGATTGCGATTGCAAATCCAGACCATGCTCCCTATGGACGGGCTGCTAAAGAGTTTTTAATGAGTATGGGCGTTTGGGAATTAATCGAACCCAAATTAGTATTCGGAGAAAATATCTCACAAGCAACGATATTTGCTTTGACAGGCTCAGCAGATTTTGCGATTTCTGCCTTATCCTTAGTGACAGCCCCCGTGATTAAAGCTCAAGCCACTTATGTGTTGATACCGGATCAGCTGCATAAACCACTAAAGCAAAAAATGGTTCTAATAAAAAACCATGCGGCTAGTGCAAGAGATTTTTATCAATATCTGCAAGAACCTAAGTCTAAACAAATCATGACACGCTATGGCTTCCTTGTGCCCCCGTAAAGTAGCGACCCTCAACAAAACCTGAGGGTGGTTTTGTCCATACCAGCACGAGCAGTTTGAGGGACTATTCAGTTAACTATTAACGGGTTAATTCCCCTAGAATCAGTCAAGAAATAGAAGTCAAGCAAAAATCAGGATTTCCTGATAGCGTTACTTTATTCAAGTAAGGAGTTAGGTCTTATGAAACGTATTTTTCTCTTCTTAGTGACCAATATCGCCATTATGTTGGTGATCACGATCATTATTAATATTTTTGGCTTGGGACAAGTATTAGACGCGCAGGGCGTCGACCTTGATCTCACTTCATTATTGATGTTATCGGCCGTCGTGGGTGTCACGGGTTCCTTTATCTCTTTGGCGATGTCAAAATCAATGGCTAAGCACTCAACGGGTGCTTATGTGATTACGCAACCCCAAAACGAACAAGAGCAATGGCTGATTAATACAGTATCGCGCCAAGCACAGGCTGCAGGTATTGGCATGCCAGAGGTCGCTATTTATGATTCTCCCGACATCAATGCTTTTGCCACTGGAATGCTCCGCAATGATTCCTTGGTGGCGGTAAGTACTGGACTATTACGAGGCATGACCCGCGATGAGGCAGAAGCAGTGCTCGCTCACGAGGTAAGTCACATTGCCAATGGCGACATGGTGACCCTAGCACTTATCCAGGGTGTTGTGAACACCTTCGTATTCTTCTTGTCGAGGGTTGTTGGTCACATTATTGATCGAGCAGTGTTCAAGACAGAGCGGGGGCATGGGCCAGCCTATTGGGTCACCACAATCATTGCGCAATTGGTTCTCGGCATCTTAGCCAGTGCCATTGTGATGTGGTTTAGTCGTCAACGTGAATACCGTGCGGATGCTGGAGCTGCTTACCTTGAGGGCAAGCAAAAAATGATTAGCGCTCTTGAGCGCCTGCAAAAATCAGCAAATCAACCTCATCTACCAGAGCAATTAGAGGCTTTTGGTATCTCAGGCGGAATGGCTACGGGCTTAAAGCGCTTGTTTATGAGTCACCCACCGTTAAGTGAGCGGATTGAGGCATTACGTACTATGTCTCACTAGGGACTGCGGTTAGCATTGGTCGCCTGCTAATCTCGCGCCGTATCTTGTCTTTCTGTTTTGGCTTATTGCTTGCCTCAAGCAGTTTGTTTAGTTGCTCAACATTGAGGGGCCCTAAGCGGGGCTTACCAGTTTTGGTAAGCATGGGATCGTTTTTTCTATTGCGTTGATTTTGACCTGCAGCCATGATGTGCCTTAAGCGAGTTTGAATGAATCAACCAATTTTGGACTGGTTCAGACCCCATCGTTGGGCACAGAATAGTGATTTCCATCAGGTTACCACCGAATGAAGCGCTTTACCGGCAAACTAGCGATAAGGCGTTATTTTGTCCGCATTCAATATATATGTACTAGTACCTGCATCTGAGTTGGTTTTCCCCTCAAGCAGTGTGCCGTTGACCCAGATAGCATCCATGGTTCTGACCTTAGATCCCTTGGGGGGTTTAACCAAAATAATTTGATTAGCAGGTGGCGGAGGGGAGTGCACACAAGCGCCAAAATACGGAACTAGTAAAAACTCACTACTTTGCATGCGTTCAGCATCTAAGGGAACAGCATAACCGGGGATACGGATTTGTTTACCCAGATAGGTTTTGGTGGGGGGTGCGGCATCCCATACTTTCTTTAACTTTGCATAGGCCTCATCTGCACGAGGATCGCCGTCCATTAGGCTGCCATAGCGACGCATTCTGGTTAATTCTAGTATTACCTTCTTCTTCCATCCCTCGGGCATCAGATCATCCCATTCAATCTCCTTGTATTCATTGGCAAGCAAGGGAAGCGCCAAAGCGCCCAAGGAGCTAGCAAGCAATAACTGAACGGAGCGATATAAAAAAGTGCGTCTCATTAGGATGGAGGATTTAAGCCTTCACTAAGTGCCATTCTATAGGCCTTCATAGCGGGAATCGAGGCGGATATTAGAACTACTAATACAAGATACAGCAAAGCGAGTCCATCATTCATACTCGGTAAGCTGGGTTCGCTAACTACCCCCCATTCTTTTCTGAGATAGTCATTAGCGGTCAATATGATTAACTGCAATAAAGTCCAACCTAGCAAAATACCAACTACACAAACCATCAATGCCTCTGTGAGAATGAGACTGAGTAGTTGATAGGGCTTGGCACCCACCGCCCGAAATATCGCTAACTCCCGCCTGCGACTTTCAAGAGAAACCAAGAGGGTGGCAGTAATGCCGAGGATGGTGGTGATCAATACACCGAGTGCAATCAGTAAAAGTGCATTCTCCGCAATCTCCATGCTAGACCACAGCTCATCTAGGGCAACACCTGGCATCACCGCCATTAGACTATTGGGGAGGCTATCAATCTGCCGGCGAACTGAGAAAACACTGCCTCGATCTTTTAGACCAATAAAAAATGCGCTGGCTTGAGAGTCTGGATTGAGACGGGCAAATTGCAGGCCACCATCCGCAATATCGTGCAAAGCATCAAAGGCATTGGTTGAAATAAAGACAGCGTTATCAATCGGGGTGCCATTAGCCTCCAAAATACCAATGATCCGAAATGGCGAGTTGCTGTGATCTTGCTTAGGGCCACTTCCGGAACCATGACTAATCGCAATTTGCTCGCCGATACGATGCTGCGTGTTTTTGGCAACGGTATGACCTAGCACCACATCAAATAAGTGTGGATCACTCAGAGCATAACCTTGCGCAAGTTGCAAGTGACGGCCTTGAGCCTTGACTCGCTTAAAGAAGTCGATGCTGGTTCCCACCACAGGGTAATTCCGATAGGAATCACCAAGCTGTACTGGTACCACCCAAGCAACTTGTCTAAAATCTACCAGAGTTTTCTCAAGCAATGCCGGAATTGTATTGCTAGCTCGCCCAATATGAAAGACGCTATACAAAATGAGTTCTGTCGGACTGCCTTTGGCACCCACTACCAAGTCGACACCGCTAATGGCATTTGAGAAGCTCGTTTTAGTATCGTCGCGGATCTTAAATACCCCGAGCAAGATGGCCACTGAAATAGCCGTTGAGAGCACCATGATCAGGAGGGCGCCGCGTCGTGCTAAGGCGCTTTGGATTGCAATCCGAAGCCAGATCAACATTCTGTTACCCACTGGTTAACAGCTAAGGTGTGATCAAATCGGGGGCTCAGACGTTCATCGTGGCTAACCATCATGAGTGCGGTATTCTGCTCATCGGCAAGCCCTAAGAACAGATCCATTAACTGGCTTTGATTGTTCCAGTCTAAGGAGGAGGTGGGCTCATCGGCAATCACAATTGAAGGCTTGCCGATAAAAGCCCGGGCTGCTGCCACGCGTTGTTGTTGCCCAATCGACAGTTGGTGCGCCGCTTGTTGTAATAAAGACTGTGACAGACCTAAGCGATCAACAAGGTATTGCAAGGCATGAGTCACAGAGCCATGCTGAGCGACTGCTGCGTGCAGCCGCTTTGGATATAAATAGGTGGGCAGTAATATGTTGTCGGTGACGCTTAAATAGGGAATAAGGTTGAACTGCTGAAAGATAAAGCCCATTTCTTCCCCCCGCAGTTGATCCTTGGCAGTGTTACTGAGCTCGGAAAGTAAGCGACCATGAATCCAGATCTTGCCTTCCTGCACTGGGATTACCCCCGCCAATATATTGAGTAGGGTACTTTTGCCACAACCACTAGGGCCTGAGATAAACAGACTCTCTCCCGCATCCAGTGCTAGGGAGAGGTCTTTAATCAGCGGGCTTTGACCAGGCCAACTAAATTCTAGGTGGCTGATCTTGACCGCTAAGGTATTGATTGTTGGATTCAATTAAAACGAGATTAGGTTGGATTGGGGTTTCGCGGTACTTGATTTTTGTCCTGACGGACCGACTGACTCGACCTTAATTTCTTTAATGCGCTTGAACTCAGCAAACAGAGCAATAGTCATTTGTTTAATCACGGCAGGCTTAGAGCAATTGAAATCAAATTGGTAATCCAGATCAGCATGTTTACCATTGGCATCGCGCACAATTCTATTTTCAATCATCTTAGGATTACATTCAGCCTCTTTATTCACAATAAATAAGCTAGCAGGCTTTAGTAATTTTTGATTCAGAGTATTGATGGCATTTTGCTCAGCCTCTGACTTGGGAATGCGTTCGAACCCGACTAGTGCCTCTAAGGGCATTTTGAGCTTACCGATTGCGCCATTCTTATCGATGGTGATCTCTAGCTTACCCTTGCCATGTTCATGAGTATGTTTTGACTGCGCATACGCTTGACTACTACCAATTATGCATAGAAGTAGTAAGTGGAACAGAATGTTCTTAGTGGTTCTTAAGAAATTATTTTGCATGATCGACATGTTCCTTGTACGTTAAAAGAAATTGCAAATTCACCACTCGCCTGACTCTTTAATTGGTGGCTAACCTGATCTAGGAGAATTGGCAGAGGAGAGCTACGGGGAAGCTGGAAGTGTTGGTGGCAGGAGTCGCATTCAAAGAATTCATGATGATCACCCTGGGGGTAGCGGTAACGTGAGACCCGATCAGACCCAAGCATCCTTTCAATTAGACTAGTCTGTGTAAATCGATCCAAGACCCGATACAGAGTAACGGCATCTATCGAACTCGATTGGTTTAAGCGCTCTAATAGCTCGTCATGGGATAGTGGCTTCTTTATCTGCTGCAAGGTTTTAAGAACCAAGACCGCAGCCTTTGTTGCTCGCAAGCCTTTTTCCCGGATTTGCGATTCCCAATCTATTTTAGGTTTCATTATTTTTGCCATTCCCCAATATTAATGCAATTTACTTGCAATAAAAATTTACCCATTAGAGACCTATCCAGCCCAGCTCTCCCTGGCAAAGTAGCCCAACAACGGGGATAATTCGGTGGGGCTAGACGGATTCAATTGCCCAAAAGGTCCAGCGGTATTAGTGCCCAGCAAAGGTGTGAATTAGACCTTAGTATTAACCCTATATCCAAACGTGTAAACCTTCTATCAATAAGGCACCAAAGATGCACTACGCACCGTTAAATTTATCCGACAAGATTGCCCTGTTTTTTACTAAAAGTATGCGTTTTTTTGCAGATACCTTTTTCAAGAAAAGGTATGGTCATCGAGCGGTTGTTCTTGAAACAGTCGCTGGTGTGCCTGGTATGGTTGCTGGTATGTGGAACCATTTAATTAGCCTGCGCAAAATGCAAGTAGGCTATGGCCCAAAAATTAGGACTTTATTGGCCGAAGCTGAAAACGAACGAATGCATTTAATGACCTTTATTGCGATTGCCCAGCCCAATGCCTTTGAGCGCATGCTAGTTCTTATTGCTCAAGCAATATTTTGGAACTTTTTCTTCTTGATTTATGTGTTTTTTCCCAGAACGGCCCACAGAATCGTCGGATACTTTGAGGAAGAGGCTGTTTATTCCTATACTGAGTACCTCAAAGAAATCGATGAGGGTCGCACCCCTAATATTCCAGCTCCAAAAATCGCGATTGATTATTGGAATCTTTCTCCAAATGCAACTCTTCGTGATGTAGTCATTGCTGTCCGTGCTGATGAGGCCAAGCACCGCGATGTAAATCATGAATACGCCTGTGAGTACGATCGATCGATCTAAATGAACGAGGGGAGAGAAGGCCCATAGTCGCTAACTGAATAACCCTACTTCTCAAATGTAAGATAGTTTCTACTATGATCATTTAAGACAATTCCAAGGAGACTTTATGACCCCACATGAAAAAGAATTACTGCAAAAGTTCTTAAATGAGCTAAATAACACGTCTGTGCAACAAAAAGACTCAGATGCTTACACGCTCATTACAGAGTCTGCTAAAAAACAGCCCGATGCGCTGTATTTATTGGTGCAACGCTCGATGGGTTTAGAAATGGCCCTACAGGTTGCTCAAAAGCAAATGGCTGAGTTGCAATCAAACAGTTCCGCCGCAAAACCTGCATCCAGTTTCTTGAGCGATAACAATGCTTGGGGCCGACAGGCAGTTCCTGCAGGAGCTCAGGCAAGAACCGGTGCGCAACCAAGCGCTTGGGGCTCTGGAATGTTGGGTGCAATTGCAACAACAGCGATCGGCGTCGTAGCGGGGTCTATGCTATATCAGGGCATACAAAGCATGATGGGGCAACAAAAGCCTGAAGCTGCTCCAGGTCCTCTAGGACAAGCAGATACACCGCATGATATGCAGCAGCTTGGCGGTCAAACTGCCCCAGATCATATGCAAGTTGCATCCAATGATTTTAGCGATGACCTTGATCTTGGTGGTGGCTTTGACGATGGTGGTTTTGCATAAGACCAGAGCCCCTTTATTACTGGGGCTTACTGTTTTATTACTGAGTCTCTTAGGGTGCACGAGCACAAACTATGGTGATGACCAGTATCAGTTGCGCATGGCGACGCATGGCAAAGACATTATGTGGATGCCAACTAAAGTGGAGACCACCCATGAGATGCTCACTTTAGCTGGGGTAAGGTCCACCGATATTCTTTATGACCTTGGCTCTGGCGACGGCGTAATTCCCATTGAGGCCGCCAAACTATATGGCGTTCGTGCCTATGGCATCGAGTACAACCCCGATCTCGTAGCACTCTCTATCCGTAATGCCCAGCGGGCTAAGGTACAAAACCTCGTCAGCTTTAAGCAAGGCGATATCTTTGTCGAGGACTTTTCACAAGCTACGGTCCTAACCCTCTTTTTAGGAGAGAGCCTGAATACCCGACTAATGCCCACCATCTTAAAGATGAAGCCTGGAACTCGGGTGGTATCCAATACCTTTCGAATGGAGTCGTGGATTGCTGATCGGGAGATAAAAACGCG
>DBCI01000078.1 GCA_002292975.1 Polynucleobacter sp. UBA962
TAGGCCTGTGAAATCAATAAGCGAAAGCTGTTCGATCCCAAATCAACTGCTGCGACAAGGTCTAGGCCAGGTTTATTGGGGGATATGGGATTGGACAAGGTATGTGAGTATCAGTTTCTTAATAACCCTATTATCGTATGAAATAAAAGTGACACATTTATGAAATATAAAGAGCTATGTCACTTTTATTACTAAACCGTGAAATCGGGATTCTAGAGTTCAACTCTCGGGTTTTATCGCAAGCCGAAGATCCAAAGATTCCGCTTCTGGAGCGTATCCGCTTTCTCAGTATTGTCTCGAGCAATCTCGATGAGTTCTTTGAAATCCGGATGGCAGGCATTAAAGAGCAGCTCCTCGATAACCCACTTAAAGTAGGTTCTGATGGCAGAACTATTACGGCCAACTACGATCTCGTATCGCAACGGGCCCATGCCTTAGTAGACCGGCAGTATGAGCTCTATCAACAGGTATTACTACCGCATCTCAAGAGAGCTGGCATTACCTTTCTGTTACCTGAACATTGGTCCAGTCCCCAACGGTCGTGGGCGGAGGATTTCTTTAAAGAAGAATTATTACCTCTGCTAACCCCAATTGCCCTAGATCCCGTTCACCCGTTCCCCCGAGTCATCAATAAGAGTTTGAACTTTGTGGTGCAACTGCATGGCAACGATGCCTTTGGACGTAAGGCAAATCTAGCAGTGGTCCAGGCACCGCGCGCTCTACCCCGTCTTGTGAAAATGCCTCAACGCTTATGTGGCGATACCGAGGTATTCGTATTTTTATCCTCATTTATTCAGGCCTTCGTGTATCAATTGTTTCCTGGCATGGAAGTGCTTGGTTGTTATCAGTTCCGGGTTACCCGAAACTCTGATCTGTTTGTGTCAGATGATGAGGTTACTGACCTTCGAAAGGCTTTACAGGGTGAGCTACCATCCCGTCACTTGGGCGATGCTGTTCGTTTGGAAACCAATATCAATATCCCGGATGATCTATTACAACGACTGTGCAAAGAAAATAATCTTGATTTGTGCGACTGTTACCGGGTCAACGGACCGGTGAACTTGGTGCGCTTAGCCCAGTTACCCGATCTGGTTGATAAGCCTAAATTAGTCTTTAAGCCTTATGTTCCCGCATTCCCGCTCAAACACCATCACAATGCGTCTGCAAACTCCTATTTTGAGAGAATGAAGCGCGCTGATATCCTGTTGCATCATCCCTATGAAAGTTTTGAGCCCGTTCTCGAGCTCTTGCGCGAAGCAGCTAGAGATCCCGATGTCTTAGCGATTAAACAAACGGTCTATCGCACTGGAGATAAATCACCCGTTATGGAAGCGCTCATCGAGGCTGCACAGAATGGCAAAGAGGTTACCGTTGTTCTGGAACTTTTAGCCCGTTTTGATGAGCAAACCAATATTAACTGGGCGGCCAAGCTCGAAGAAGTTGGCGCCCACGTTGTCTATGGCGTGGTGGGTCATAAATGCCACGCCAAGATGCTCTTAATTGTGCGTAAAGAACGGGTCAGCAAAGCGGGCAAGACCAGCTTGGTGCGCTATGCTCATTTGGGGACCGGTAACTACCACCCTCGTACTGCCAGGCTCTATACCGACTTTGGCTTAATGACCTGTGATCCGCTCCTCACAAAAGATATCCATCACGTCTTTCAGCAGCTAACGGGTACTGGCATGCAGCTGGAGACTCGAGAGATTTGGGAGGCGCCCTTTACGATGCTGGAGCAATTAGTTCACCATATTCGGGTTGAAACCAGAGCAGCAAAACAAGGTAAAAAGGCACGCATCATTGGCAAGATGAATGCCCTCCTTGAGCCCACCATCATAGAAGAGTTATATAAAGCCTCTCAGGCAGGCGTGCAAATTGATCTGATTGTGCGGGGGGTTTGTGCCTTGCGCCCTGGAGTCAAAGGCCTTTCTGAGAACATTAAAGTACGCTCCATTGTGGGTCGCTTTTTGGAGCACCATCGTATTTATTATTTCTATGCCGGTAGCGATGAGGTCTTATACCTTTCCAGCGCAGATTGGATGGAACGTAATCTACTGCGCCGAGTTGAAGTTGCCTTTCCGGTGAAAGATGCCAAACTCAAACAACGGGTTATCCAAGAAGGCTTAATGATTTTGCTCAAAGACAACGCCTCTGCTTGGTTAATGAAGTCCGATGGAACTTATCTAAAAAGTAAGCCACGTCTCAACCAAGAACCCATCGTTGGGCAATTAGAGCTACTTAAGAAGTTCTCACGGGTGGAAAGCGCAAGATAAACGTGCTACCCCGCCCAGGGGTGCTCTCAATCACAAGATTGGCTTGATGACGATTAGCGACATGCTTCACAATCGCCAACCCCAAACCCGTGCCACCAGTTTCTCGCGACCTGCTGCGATCAACGCGATAAAAGCGCTCGGTCAGACGCGGAATATGCTCAGGCGATATGCCAGGGCCAGTGTCTGTGACAGTAAACTCCCCTTCGCCAGCAGCATTAACAGACCAGGTCGCGCTCACAGAGCCAACATTCGGAGTGTAACGAATGGCATTGGAGACTAAGTTACTAAAAGCCGATAAGACCTCGCGTTCCTCTCCTAATAAATTACAGGGGGTCTTCAGATCAAAGTTGAGGGAGTGCTTTCCTTGAGATAAGGCATAGGCATCGTTTTTGATCAATGACATCAAGTAACTCATAGAAATACTATTCATAGGTGCAGGTTGTGTATTAGCCTCTAAATTCGCGAGCGTTAATAAATCCTCCACTAAGTTTTTCATGCGCTTACCTTGATCCATCATCATCTCAAGGTATTGCGCTTTTTGCTCAGGAGGAAGCTCTAAGGTTTGGACTGTTTCTAGAAAACCCATCATGACGGTTAATGGCGTGCGCATCTCATGCGACACATTGGCAACGAAATCACGGCGCATCGCTTCTGCCTTACTGAGATCCGTAATATCCTGAATAAGAATTAGGCGTCGGTTCTCAGAGAATGGGAACACCTGCAATCGCAAAATGAGACTTGAGGCACTACCCATTTTTTCTAGGACTACGGGTTCCTCAAACTGCCGATTAATCATATATTGCACAAATTCTGGTTTACGGACGATGTAATGAATTCGTTGGAGAGCATCGCGTTTGAACTGAATCCCCATAAACTGTTCGGCAATGGCATTGCACCACTCGATTTGGTCCTGATCATCCAGCATCACAATGCCATTGGGCGATGCCTGAAATGCCTCAATAAACCGCTTATGTTGGCGCTCTATTAGTTCAATATCCTTGCGCAGTCCAGAAATAATCCGCTGCAAACGAAAGAAAATTTCTGACCAGGCAGCACCAAACCCG
>DBCI01000029.1:0-507 GCA_002292975.1 Polynucleobacter sp. UBA962
CTTGCTCTACTTTATGGGCTATAGCCTCGATAACATCTCATTACTCGGTATTACCCTTGCAGTTGGTTTGGTTGTCGATGACTCGATCGTCGTGCTGGAGAATATCGTGCGCTACGTCGATGAAGGCATGGACCCACTCAAGGCAGCACTCAAAGGTAGCCGGGAGGTTGGCTTTACGATCATTTCGATTTCTTTATCTTTGGTGGCGGTCTTTATTCCACTCTTCTTTATGGAGGGACCGATTGGTCTGCTATTTAGAGAATTTGCCGTCGTGGTCACTTTGGCTATTCTAGTTTCAGCAGTGGTATCACTCACACTGGTGCCGATGCTTTGCAGTCGCTTTCTGCCAAAACCAGGCCAACACCCACCAGATTTTGCAATTACCAAACAGTTTGATCGCTGGTTTAATTGGACGCAGAAAACCTACGTCCACTATTTAGACCTAGCCTTAGAAAAGCGGCAACGCGTTCTCTGGATCGCGATTGCTACTTTTGTGATTACGATCGC
>DBCI01000029.1:588-7082 GCA_002292975.1 Polynucleobacter sp. UBA962
ACCGAAGCCGATCAAGACATCTCCTTTAAGGCGATGTTGGAGTTGCAAGATAAAGCGGCTGAGATCGTAGCGAACGACCCTAATGTGGCGAACTTTGTATCGATCCTTGGCGGTGGTCTGAGTGCGGGCAGTAATACGGGTCGCTTCTTTATTGTGCTTAAGCCCCGCGGTGATCGTGAGTCTATGAAGAAGGTCCTAGAAGGATTACGGATCAAGTTTAGAGATCTTCCCGGCCTGCAAGTCTTTATGCGTCCTGTACAGAATTTACAGCTTGGCGGTCGTGCAAGTAAAAGTCGTTATCAATTCACCTTGCAAAGCGTTGGTTTTGAGGGGGTCAATGAATGGTCCGAGAAACTGCTCGAGAAATTACGTAGCGACCCGATCTTTCGTGATGTCACCAGCGACTCCCAATTAAAGGGTCTAAATGTTCAAATTGATATTAATCGTGAGAAAGCTGCTCAATCTGGCGTAACCATAGCCGATATAAGACAGGCCTTATACAATGCTTTTGGGCAGCGCCAGGTCTCAACTATTTACACCAGCGTCAATACGTATTACGTGATCTTGGAGACCGCCGAGGATCAACGCCAGTTTGAAACGGATCTTGCCAAAGTATTTGTGCGAGGACGCTCCACCAATCAACTCATACCGCTATCCAGTCTTGCTTCATTCAAGCGCACTATTGGCCCAACCGCAGTCAACCATCAGGGTCAGATTCCAGCGGTGACTCTGTCCTTTAACTTGGCTCCAGATGCTCCCCTTGGTGATGCAACCGACAAGATTGAGAAATACGTTAAAGACATTCAATTACCCCCCTCCATCATTACTAGCTATGGCGGTGATGCTAAGGTATTTAAAGGCAATCAGGGTGGTCAATTTATCTTGATCATTGCCTCCCTACTGGTTATTTATATTCTGTTGGGCGTTCTCTATGAGAGCTATATCCATCCCATTACGATTTTGGCTGGTTTACCGTCTGCTGCAATTGGTGCCTTACTTTCACTTTGGGTGTTTGGCATGGAGCTCACGATCATCGCCACGATTGGTATTTTGATGCTAATCGGCATTGTGAAGAAGAATGCCATCCTGATGATTGACTTTGCCTTGGATGCGCAACGCAATCAAAAAATGAGTCCTACCGAGGCAATTCGTTCGGCATGTATTCTGCGTTTCAGACCGATCATGATGACTACCTTGACAGCCATCGTAGGCGCCCTACCCATTGCCCTTGGCTTAGGTGCTGGCGCAGAGTTACGGCAACCTCTCGGGGTGAGCGTCGTTGGTGGATTAGTCCTCTCTCAATTTGTTACTCTGTTTATTACACCGGTCATCTATCTCTATCTTGATCGTTGGTCTGGTAATGGCCCCCTTGAGATACCGCCTGAGATCCTAAAAGATACCTAGAGACTTTACAATACGGTATGCGTCAAATTATTCTAGATACAGAGACAACCGGACTTAATCCCGCAACGGGTGATCGTATTATTGAGATTGGCTGCATCGAACTGGTCAACCGGCGCCAAACTGGTAAAACTCTGCATCACTACATTAATCCTGAACGCGATATCGCAGAAGGTGCATTTGCAGTGCATGGTCTCTCGCGTGAGTTTTTATCCGATAAACCTTTATTTGCAAACATCATTGATGAGCTTACTGAATTCGTTAAAGATGCTGAGGTGATTATTCATAATGCGCCATTTGACCTGTCATTCCTCAATACTGAATATGCCTTACTAAAGCGACCCATCTTTACAGAGCATGTAGAGAAGGTAGTGGATACCTTGATCGATGCAAGACGTATGTTCCCAGGAAAGCGTAACTCCTTAGATGCTTTGTGTGAACGCTTTGCAATCAGCAATGAGCATCGTACTTTGCATGGCGCTCTTCTGGATGCCCAATTATTAGCTGAGGTATACCTCGCTATGACCCGTGGTCAAGACGATCTGACGATAGACTTAATCGACTACAGCGTTACTGGAGTAAATGGTCTAGAGAGAATCCCTTTGCCGACCAATTTAGTTTATTTCAAGGCCGGCGATCTGGATTGTGAGGCGCATACAAAGGTCCTTGAAGATATTGGCAAGTCCAGCAAAAAGACCCCGGTTTGGGGTCTTTAAGACGTCGCACTTCTCACGCATTAAATCGCTGCAGCGATCGCCTTACCTAAATCCTCAGTACTCGCTTTGCCACCAATATCAGGGGTTAATGGCGCATGCCCTGGTCCGGCCGATAACACTTTCTCAATGGCATTAAATACTGCTTGACCCGCTTCAGGATAACCAAGGTGATTGAGCATTAAAGCCGCACTCCAGATTTGTCCAATGGGGTTAGCAATCTTCTTGCCATAAATATCCGGAGCAGATCCATGAACGGGCTCAAACAAGGAAGGAAACTTACCTTCTGGATTAATACTGGCCGATGGCGCCACAGCAATTGTTCCGGTACAGGCTGGCCCTAAATCAGAAAGGATGTCGCCAAATAAATTAGAGGCAACCACGACGTCAAAACGATCGGGGTTCATCACAAATTGTGCGGTCAGGATATCAATGTGATATTTATCGGTACGCACATCGGCATAATTTTTTGCCATCGCTTCCACCCGCTCATCCCAGTAGGGCATGGTAATCGCAATGCCGTTTGATTTAGTAGCAGAGGTTAAGTGCTTCTTAGGGCGGCTTTGGGCTAGCTCATAAGCAAACTTCAATATACGATCAACACCATGGCGGGAGAAGACAGACTCTTGCACCACAATTTCACGATCGGTATCCGCAAACATCTTCCCACCTACTGCGGAATACTCCCCTTCCGTGTTCTCGCGCACCACAAAGAAATCAATATCACCGGGTTTGCGATTAGCAAGTGGGCATGGCACGCCCGGCAATAAACGTACTGGACGTAAATTAACGTATTGATCAAAGCCACGACGGAACTGAATCAAGCTGCCCCAGAGTGATAAATGGTCTGGCAAGATATTGGGCATACCAACAGCACCAAAGAAGATGGAGTCATACTTCATCAGAGTATCAAACCAATCGTCCGGCATCATCTTGCCGTGCTTTTGATAATAATCACAGCTTGCAAAATCAAAGTGATCAAACTGAAACTGAATCCCAAACTTCCGGGCAGCCGCCTCAAGAGCACGCACACCTTCTGGCATGACCTCTTTACCGATCCCATCTCCTGGAATGACAGCAATTTTTGGGCTAACTATTTTTTTCTGAGTGTTCATGAGTGATGGTCTCTATTGATGGCTTAAGAATCTAATTTTACTAGCTGATGGCTCTGCGGATCTCACGATCGGCCTTGCGCTCTTTCTCTCTTGCCTCTTCATCGGTTTCTGCAGCAGGAATTGAAAGAGCAGCTTCTACCATACGAATATTGTCTTTTGGGCAAATGGGAGCGCCATAACTTGACCAGCGTTTTAGAAGAGTAACCTCAAAACCGCACTGTGGACAGGTTGCCTTATTGCGACTCAAATTACTTGACCGTGGGGGTGGGAACACAATGGCTTGGTGGGGGTAAGGTCCTAATTTTTGGCTGATGGTCATTAGGCGCACATTTAACTCCTCTGAGGCATGGGCCATGCGAGCTGGCCCCTCCAAACCAAGGGATTGGCAAATCCCTTTGAAGTCTTCGCCATGGCCGCTGTGACAATCATCCACTGCATGACATAACTCATGCACCAAGGTATCAAGTAGCGCTACTGGGTCATCTAATTTAGGCGAAATAAAGATCTCATTAACGCCGCCACCTGATCGCTCTCGGGGCCAGCATTGCCCTAAGGTAGTTCGGGGGCTGCTGGAGGCAGGAAAGCCGCAGGACACTCGAACTGGCGGAATGGCATAGCCCGCCTTTGAAAAAATAGGTTCTAAGTGACGAACACCGTCTTGCAACCACGCTTCACGGGTTGTGTGGGGAGTTGTTGAATTAGGCATGATTTAAATTGAGGTATTCTAGCGAGAACTATTTGTAGATCAGTGAGCATAAACGCATTTCTAAAAGAGGAGTTCATTCTTTGAAAAATCTAGCCAATCTGAGCGCCAGCCAAGCAGCCAAAGCACTTGCTCAACGGGAGATTAAGGCAGAGCACTTACTGCTAGACTGTCTCAACCAAATAGGTGTCCGCGAATCACACGTGCATGCATGGGTTAGTCTCGGTAAAGAACATGCTATCCGCACTGCCCAGGAGCTTGACCGTGGGGCCGTGCAAGGGATACTCCATGGTCTACCCATTGGGGTCAAAGATCTGTTTGATACTCATGACCTACCTACCTACTATGGCTCACCTATTTATGGTAATAATCATCCGGTGTGTGATGCGGTCTCAGTATCGCTAATGCGCGAAGCAGGTGCCATCATTCTAGGTAAAACAGTAACAACAGAATTTGCGAGTTTTAAGCCTGGTCCAACCAAAAATCCACGCAATCTCAATCATACGCCTGGAGGCTCTTCAAGCGGCTCAGCAGCGGCCGTAGCGGATTGCATGGTCCCACTCGCAACAGGCAGCCAAACCGCTGCATCGATTATTCGGCCAGCAAGTTTTTGTGGTGTTGTAGGTTATAAACCCAGTTACGGCAAAATTAGTACTGGCGGGGTCAAGAGTTTATCGGTGACTTTAGACACACTTGGTGCGTTCGGCCGCACGGTTTCAGATGTAGCGCTGGCGGTTGCTGCGATGTCTGCCGATCATGATCTTGCCAAGATCGATCCGCTCGATCATAAGGTTCGCATTGGGATTTGCAAAACGTCTGACTTTGCCATGGCCCAAGAAGAGACTATTGCAGCCCTTTCCTTGGCTAGTTTTGCCGCAAAACCTTTTGCAAAAAATGGTGTTCCCGATATTACTCTGCCGCACTCTTGTGACAAACTCAGTGAGATACAAACACAGATTATGTTATTCGAAATGGCCAAGAGCTTTACCTTCGAAAAACTCAATCATTTCGATCAGATTAGTGAAACGCTAAGCCTTATTCTGAAGCAAGGCGACCTCATCTCCTATTCGCAATATAGTGCGTCAATCACTCAAACTCAGTTAGCACGCTCCGACCTGTATAGAGCTTTTGAAGATCAATACGATATATTGATTGCACCTAGTGCTATCGGTGAGGCGCCCAGCACAATCGACCAAACCGGGAATCCTATTTTTAGTCGCGGCTGGACCTTAACGGGCTTACCCTGCATCAACCTAACCGTAACTACTGGCCCTCAGGGTTTGCCGGTGGGCGTAACTTTAGTGGCCGGACCAAGACGCGATCGCCTACTGCTCAGTGTGGCGTGCGCCTTGGCGCAAAACTTATCAGATCCACTAGCGCTCAATCAAGCTTAATATTGGCCGATTTAATCGCTTTTTGCATTAGTGCAATCTCTTTCTTCAGTAAAGCGTCTGTAGCCTGTGGATTGAGGTAGCGCACCTCAATGCCTGCTGCATCCCCTCGTTGCTTGGCTTCAGGAAGCTCTAGCGCCTTTTTAACATCCTGCGTTAATTTGTTCACGATCGCCGCGGGTGTTCCAGCGGGGGCATACAAAGCAACCCAAGACTCTAGCTCAAAACCGGGTAGACCCGCTTCAGCGACGGTTGGCACATTGGGCATCATCGGATGACGTGTCTTACCAGTTACAGCTAAAGCCTTTAATTTGCCGGTTTGAACATGCCCCATGACAGAAGGTGGCGTAGTGATGAAGACCTGAACTTGCCCAGCCAATACGTCTTGGATGGCTTGGCCTGATCCCTTATAAGGAACATGCGTCAATTTAATACCAGTAGCTTGCTCAAAGATCTCCGTACCAATATGCGATACCGAACCGTTGCCCTGCGAGGCATAATTTAACTTACCCGGGTTGGCCTTTACATAGGCAATAAACTCTTTGAGAGTATTGGCTGGAACCGATGGGTGAACTGCAATGACATTCATAGCAACTGTCAGCAATGCAATGGGCGTGAAGTCCTTAAACGGATCCCAACTTAATTTATCCATCAGCAATGGATTGGCGGCGTGATAACCCGAGTAAGAGGCTAATAAGGTATAGCCATCAGGCTTACTCTTTGCCACGTACTGATAAGCAATATTACCGCTTGCACCTTGGCGGTTATCAATGATGATCGATTGCCCAGTCACGCGATTAAGAGGCTCCGTTAATAAGCGAGCCGATGCATCCACCAATCCTCCGGGAGGAACAGGAACAACGATCGTAATGGGGCGATCTGGAAAGGTTTGGGCGTTTAAGGTACCAGTAAGCGCTAATGCAAGAGCTGATAAAGCGAGTATTAATTGATGTTTAAGTGTTTGCATGAATCGTCTCCAAAAAATTATGTTCATCATTATCGTCATATCTTACCGCTGTCCCATTTTGACATCGGCAAATACCGCCTGTGCCTCACGTGGTAGGCAGCGCCAGTATTGTGGGCTAGCAGATACATGTCCCTGTAATGCAGCCGCAGCCTCCCAACCCCAGCGAGGTTTGTATAAAAAGGCGCGGGCTAGAGCAATTAAATC
>DBCI01000029.1:7152-7642 GCA_002292975.1 Polynucleobacter sp. UBA962
GTCATGCCGGTTTTTTGTTTAATCTCTTTTGCAAATGGCACTTGATAGTTAGGCCCCAGCTTGATTTGCTGTTTAGGAGAAATGCCTCCCGATGACACATGAATGTAATCACAGCCTAATTGCTTTAATCTGAGTGTGAGCTCAACGGAGTCAGGAAGGCTCCAGCCATGCTCAAGCCAATCGGATGCCGAAAGCCGGACTCCCAAGACCCCGCCCCACTCTTTACGTACCGCTGAAAATAGTTCGAGCACAAATCGCATGCGGTTTTCTAAGGAGCCGCCATATTGATCCTGCCGTTGATTCGCAATGGGCGATAAGAACTGATGCAAGAGATAGCCGTGTGCTGCATGTAACTCAATGCCATCGATGCCAATTTTTTTTGCACGATGGGCCGACTCAACAAAGTTCTTAATAATGACTTGCATTTCTGCTGTGCTGAGTTGATGGGGGTTGCGCTCACCCTCCAGCTGCGGAATCGCTGATGGCGCTT
>DBCI01000029.1:7718-14734 GCA_002292975.1 Polynucleobacter sp. UBA962
CGTCCAGCGTGTGCCAACTGAATAATGATTGGGGTCTTTGGCGCCAATTTACGTGCACGCACTAATTTATCTTCTAATGCAGTCTGGGTTTTTTGATTCCACAATCCCAAACAGTATGGCGTGATTCGGCCTTCAGGGCTTACTGCAGTAGCTTCGATCATGAAGAGTCCAGCGCCACTATTCAGTAAATTACCCCAATGCATTAAATGCCAATCACTTGCCTCACCTTCATGGGCTGAGTACTGGCACATCGGGGCCACAACAACTCGATTGGGTAATCGGAGCGGACCCTGTGGGGATTGGAGTTGGTATTCCGAGAAAAGAAGGCTCATGGCGCAAATGACCAAAATTGGTTGAAAGGATTAAAATGATACCAACTGATTCCATCCACCCGATTTGGCCTTAATTCGACTGGCCAAATACAAAAAATTTAGAGACTCGAAAACCATGAACGCTCCCCAAGCCTTTGAAATTAAAGAAGATATTGCGCACTACATCGGAGGCCACATTGTATTGCCCCAAGGCACCCGTTTTGCCGATGTCTACAACCCTGCCAAAGGCTCTGTGGCTCGACGCGTTGCCTTGGCGAGCAAAGCTGACGTGGGTGAAGCAGTCGCTGCAGCACAAGCAGCCTTTCCTGCATGGGCCAATACTTCACCGCTACGCCGTGCGCGCATTCTCTTTAAATATCTAGATCTATTAAACCGTCATCGTGATGAGCTTGCTGCCATCATTACTGCGGAGCATGGCAAAGTATTTACCGATGCTCAGGGCGAGGTTACCCGCGGCATCGAAATCCTCGAATTTGCAACTGCTATTCCAGAGCTCTTAAAAGGCGACTATACCGAGCAGGTCTCAACCGACATTGATAACTGGGTCATGCGTCAACCTTTAGGTGTTGTAGCAGGCATCACTCCCTTTAACTTTCCGGTGATGGTTCCCATGTGGATGTTCCCGGTGGCAATTGCCTGTGGTAATACCTTCATCCTCAAACCAAGCCCTACCGATCCTTCTGCCTCATTGTTGCTTGCGCGCCTCCTGAAAGAGGCCGGATTGCCAGATGGCATATTTAATGTAGTACAAGGCGATAAAGAGGCTGTAGATGCATTGATTGAGCATCCCGATGTCAAAGCGATTAGCTTTGTGGGTTCTACCCCGATTGCTAATTACATTTATGAGCGTGGTGCTCATTTTGGTAAACGGGTGCAGGCCTTAGGTGGTGCCAAAAATCATATGGTGGTCATGCCCGATGCCGATATCGATAAAGCAGTGGATGCCTTAGTGGGTGCAGCCTACGGCTCCGCTGGCGAGCGTTGCATGGCCATCTCAGTGGCTGTTTTAGTCGGCGATGCGGCTGATAAGGTCATGCCCAAACTGATTGAGCGTACTAAAACTCTAAAAGTAAAGAATGGTCTTGAGTTAGATGCGGAGATGGGCCCCATCGTCACACGTGCAGCCCTCGATCGCATCACAGGCTACATTGAAAAGGGAGTTGCGGGAGGCGCCAAACTATTGGTGGATGGCCGCGGGCTGAAGGTTCCCGGCTTGGATCAAGGTTTTTGGTTGGGCGGCACTCTTTTTGACGCCGTTACTCCTGACATGACCATTTACAAAGAAGAGATCTTTGGGCCCGTGCTCTCCTGTGTGCGTGTGCCAAACTTCAGTGAAGCACTTGAGCTCGTTAATGCGCATGAGTTTGGTAATGGCGTTGCCTGCTTTACGAGTGACGGCAATATTGCTCGCGAGTTTGCTCGTCGCGTTCAAGTTGGCATGGTTGGCATTAATGTACCGATACCGGTGCCGATGGCTTGGCATGGTTTTGGTGGTTGGAAGCGTTCCTTGTTTGGGGATACCCACGCCTATGGCAAAGAAGGTGTGCGCTTTTATACCAAGCAAAAGAGTGTCATGCAACGTTGGCCCGAGAGCATCTCAAAAGGCGCCGAGTTTGTGATGCCGACCTCTAAGTAATCAGGTTTGATACTAATTCTTGCGTGAGATAAACATCGCTGGAACCGTCAGGTTCCAGTAGATGGCTGCTGATCGAAAGAAAAAGATTAGCAGGATGCAAGTAATGGATCCAGGTATTGCATATTCCGGGAAATAATTTAAGAGTAAGACGTAGAGCATGCAACCGAGCGATACGGGGATTGCATAAAGCTCATAGGACATTAATAAGGTTTTACGACCGGCTAATACATCTCGGATCAATCCTCCTCCAATTGCGGTCACCAGCCCCAAGATGATTGCTGCTGCGGAACCACCAAAATCATAATGCCAAGCCTTGTCTGCTCCCTGGATCGCAAATAAGGCAGCGCCTAGACCATCAATATAGAGGATGGCTTTGTATACCTGAGGTTGTGAAAGTGTCGACTCTGCATAGAAGGTCAAAATACTAGCAATCGCTGCAACCAGAATATAGATAGGCGCATCGGCCCAAAATACTGGCACTCCCATAATCACATCCCGTATGGTTCCGCCGCCAATCGCAGTGATAATACCCAAAACCAGAACACCAAAAAGATCAACGCCCCGCTCTGAAATTGCTAGCACGCCTGTGATTGCAAATGCTGCGGAGGCAATAATCCCAACCCAAAAACTAAGCTCTTCCATCGAGCCTTCCTAATAAATGAATAATCAAATACGAATTATTGCAAAGTATTTTTAAGAAGCGGGATTTCTGGGAGGGCAAGGACATCAATCCCCTCCTCGCGCAAGGCACTTACCTCATCGGCACTGGTCTGCCCCCGAATACTGCGCTCGGGAGTTTCCTTGTAATGGATCTTTCTGGCCTCTTCTGCAAAGGATGAGCCAACATCCTCTGATTTATTAACGAGATCACGCATGGCCTTCATGAATGTCGCTTGGATCTGCTTCTCCAGCTGACCGTGATCGGAATTGGATAAAGCAATGGTTTGAGCAGGCTCCGATACAGTTGACGCGGGTTGAGATTGTTCTTGAAGAGCCCTACCCCCAATATGCGGAGCAGATGGTAAACGCCGAACCTCAGCGGTATCGCAAATGGGGCAGCACAAGCTTCCTCCTGATTGCTGGCTCAAGAAATCTGCTTCAGAAGAAAACCAGCCTTCAAACTGATGCTCATGATGGCACGCTAAGTTATAAACTTTCATGGGGGATAGATGGGGGCTTGGAGCCTAAATTCAAGAGTGGATTAGTATTTTTATAGATCTTGATATTTTAATGCTTTATGACTTATACGCTTGATCGAGAACGTCTGCGCTCTAGCCAATAGGTCGATATGATGGTCTTGACGTCTGTAATCTTACCCGTCTCCACCCAATGCAAGAGCTCTTCGAGTGGGGCTGCAAAGACATCCAAAAACTCTTCTTCATCTAAGCGTGCTGGTCCGGGACTTAAGCCTTCAGCTAAATAGATATCAATAAACTCCGTGGAATACGAAATCACCGGATGAATTCGACGAATCTTGCTCCAATGCTTTGCGGTGTAACCGGTTTCCTCTTGCAACTCGCGTTGCGCACACAATAGTGGATCTTCACCAGTATTGAGTTTTCCAGCGGGGATCTCAATCACTGCTTGGGCAATGGGATAACGGTACTGACGCTCCAATAAAATACGACCATCATCCAAGACGGCTAGGATCGCAACTGCCCCAGGGTGCTCCAGATACTCGCGCACAGCATATTGACCATCGGGCAATGAAACGGTATCGCGCTTCATTTTGAGGAAGATGCCGTCATAAACACCCTCCCCTGAAATTTTTTTCTCAGCAAGATGCTCATCATCATGAGCGAGGTCTTGGAAGGATTTCTCGCTCATGTTCTAGTTGCGCTTAAGAACCAATGAGAGTGCTTCGCATTGCGTTCAAGCACAGACTCATGAGTCCAGCCGGGAATATTCCCAAAATGAGAATCATCAAGCCATTAATGCCAAGCAAACCCTTGGCAAAAGTAGAGCCACTTACAGCATGCTCATGAACAGACTCGTCAAAATACATCACTTTGACGACGCGCAGATAGTAAAAGGCGCCGATTAAGGAAGCAATCACCGCAATCACAGCCAGTGCTATGAAATCAGCATCTACTAGGGCTTCTAAGACCGAGAGTTTGGCAGCAAAACCAACAGTTGGCGGAATACCAGCTAATGAGAACATCATAATCAGACCGATAAAGGCATACCAAGGATGCTTACGATTGAGGCCCTTGAGGCCATCCAAGGTCTCACAGTCATACCCCTTGCGCGAGAGAACCATTAAGAACCCGAAGGTACCCAAGGTGGTCATTACGTAAGTAATCGCATAGAACATCGAAGCGCTGTAAGCATGATCATCAAAGACTGACAACATACCCAGTAATACAAAACCCATTTGTGCAATGGCCGAGTAGGCCAACATCCGCTTGAGATTGGTTTGTGCAATCGCTGTGACATTACCAAGTACTAAAGAGAGGACTGCCAAGATCAAGAGCATGGGCTGCCAGTCTGATATCAAGGGCAATAAAGCATTAATGAGCAAGCGGAAGAGCAAGGCAAACGCAGCGAGCTTTGGAGCTCCTGCAATTAATAAGGTCACTGCGGTGGGGGCGCCTTGATAAACATCAGGTACCCACATATGAAATGGCACCACCCCAAACTTGAAGGCTAAACCAGCCACAATGAACACTAGCCCAAATGCCATCACTAAATGATTAATTCTAGGGTCAAGCAAGAGCCGGAGGATCTCGAGTAAATCCAGTGACCCGGTTACACCATAGATCATCGACATACCGTAGAGCAAGAATCCCGATGCTAATGCACCCAAAACAAAATACTTAATAGCTGCTTCCGAGGAGAGGCCGCTGGAATGGCGCATTGCCACCAATCCATAGGTTGAAAGTGCCATCAACTCAAGACCGAGGTATAGGGTGAGTAAATTAGCAGCAGAGATTAAGACAAACTGGCCTAATAGAGCAAATAGAGTAAGAACGATGAAGTCTGGTCTAAACAAGCCGCGATCAATCAAATACTGCTTGGAGTAAATCAGGCTCAAGAGCAAGGCAAAGCAGGATCCTGCTTTTAATAAATTAGCAATCGCATCGGACTGGAATAAGCCAGCCATAGCGAGGTAAGGAAGATCAGTAATCCGCGTCATGAATGCGGCGCCCAAACCAATTAAGAGAAGACAGGCCACCGAGTACACATAGGATGCTGCTCTAGGAGCATGGAATACATCCTGTTCAGCATCAGCCTTTGCTTCCTTAACAAAGGCACTGGTTACTAGCAGTAAGCAGCTAATCGTGATTAAAACGAGCTCTGGAGCAATTGCGATTAGGTCAAAGGAGTCCATACGATTTCTTTACTCAGAGTTTGCTAATGGCGACATGCTCTAAGAGCTGCATAACCGCCGGATGAATAATGTCAGTAAATGGTTTTGGATAGACGCCCATGCCAATCACGCAGATCGAAAGCACCATAAACATAAAGAACTCTCGATGATTGAGGTCCTCCAGTTGCGCAACATGATCATTAGCAACAGCACCGAAGATCACTCGCTTAACCATCCAAAGGGAATATGCGGCACCCAGAATCAGGGCCGTTGCTGATAAAAGTCCGATCATGAAGTCGTAATCAACCGCAGCCAAGATCACCATAAACTCTCCCACAAATCCAGAGGTTGCGGGTAAGCCGCAGTTAGCCATCGCCATGAGTACCATGAAGGCAGAAAACTTCGGCATCCGGTGAACTACGCCACCATAATCAGCAATCTGGCGAGTGTGCATGCGATCATAAAGAACGCCGATGGCTAAGAACATCGCACCCGATACAAAACCATGCGAAATCATCTGAATAATGCCGCCCTCTATTCCTAAGGGGCTGAAGATGAAAAAACCAAGGGTCACAAAACCCATATGGGCAATCGATGAATACGCCACTAGTTTTTTCATATCCTGCTGAACGAGGGCCACTAAACCAACATAAATCACTGCTACCAAAGACAAGAAGATGATGAAAGGTGCTAAGTATTGGCTAGCATCGGGTGTGATCGGTAAAGAAAACCGTAAGAATCCATAGGCACCGAGCTTTAACATGATAGCTGCCAAAACCACTGAGCCACCTGTAGGCGCCTCAACGTGCACATCCGGCAACCAGGTGTGTAATGGCCACATGGGCACCTTGACCGCAAAGGCCATGAAGAAAGCAATAAAGAGGAGTACCTGCTCCACAATATCCAACTTTGTATGGTGCCAAGTCAAAATATCAAAGGTATTGCTGAGGTTATACAAATACAGCAGAGCAATTAAGGCGAGTAATGAGCCCAGCAAGGTATAGAGGAAGAACTTAAAGGCTGCATAAATCCGGTTCTGCCCTCCCCACACACCAATAATGATGTACATCGGGATTAGAGTGGCTTCAAAGAAGATGTAGAAGAGCAAACCGTCGAGTGCGGAGAACACCCCAATCATCAGGCCAGACAAAATCATAAAGGCGGCGTAATACTGCGATACCTTCTCCGTAATCACTTCCCAGGCAGCAATCACCACAAAAATATTAATGAAGGCGGTCAAAACCACAAACCAAACGGAGATGCCATCAACACCCAAGTAATAGTTAATGTCATAGCGCGGAATCCAACTGATCTTCTCCACAAACTGCATCCCCGGATTAGCAAGATCGAAGTTGCTAATGAGGGGCAATGTGGCAATGAAGCCAAAAACAGCACCAAATAAAGCGAGGTAACGAATGCCAGCCGATGGACGCTCTGAGCCATAGATCAAAATGATCAGACCAAAAACAATCGGAATCCAAATGGCGTAAGAAAGTATCATGAGCGGGGCTTAAGCTTAATAGGCAATATAAATATGGGTATACAAAATCCAAGCTAGCAAGCTAACTAAGCCCATGATCATGGCAAAGGCATAGTGATACAAATAACCCGATTGCAATTGCCGAATCACACCGGAGAACTTGCCTACTAAATGGGCACTACCGTTCACCAGCCAACCATCAATGACCCGTTGATCGCCCTGCTTCCACAAACCACCGCCAATCAATAAAGCACCTTT
>DBCI01000083.1 GCA_002292975.1 Polynucleobacter sp. UBA962
CATTATCACTGTATGCCTTACTCCCAATTATTGAAAATACCAATACAGGCCTACTAACAGTAAATCCAGCATTACGTGAATCCGCTAGAGCGTGAGGGGCTAATAAATGGATCTGTTTGATAAAAATTGAGTTACCTGCAGCCATTCCTAGCATTGTCAGTGGCATTAAGATTGCTGCTATTACTGCAACGGGTACAGCTACCATCGCAGCATTTGTGGGAGCAGGGGGTTATGGTGAGAGAATAGCGCAAGGGTTGGCAACCAATAATACCCAGACGATGCTTGCTGGAGCAATACCAGCCGCAATTTTTGCTACTTTGTTACAAGCTCTTATCAGCCTCTATGCGCGCTTTGTGGCCCGCTCGCGAGCCTCATAAATTTTCTATTTAGTGCCTCATTACATCGCGCGCAAGAACTTTTAAGCGTTAAGACTTAAAATAGCGTGAATAATTATTTTTTGTAATTAGCTTCTAACTAAGCGGGAGTCACACCATGAATCTATTAAAAAATCTAATCGTAGGCGGCATTGCCTTAATGTCAACTTCTGCATTTTCTGCCGGGGTACCTATTACTGCAGCCGACCTCGCCGAGATTGAGAAAAAAGGCAAATCAGCAGTGATCTCTGTACATGCTGATTGGTGCTCAACTTGTAAATCGCAAGATAAAGTTCTATCTACCTTTATAAAAGCCCCTGAGTTTAAAAATGTTACTTTTTATCAACTCGAGTTTGATACACAAAAAGATCTTTTAAAAACACTGAAGGTGCGCTCACAAAGTACCATCATTGTATTTAAAGGCGGTAAAGAAGTTGCGCGTGCTACTGGGGATACTAAAGAAGCGGCTCTATCAAAATTAGCTAAACAGGCTATTTAATGGATTTTGGCTTAGGATCTTTTCTCTTTGCTTTTTTAGCAGGAGTCCTATCAATCCTATCGCCGTGTGTTTTACCATTAATTCCAATCATTATTGGCGCAGCAGCAAATCAGCATCGCTATGGACCTATTGCACTAGCGGGTGGTCTTGCAGTGTCGTTTGCATTAATTGGAAGTGTCTTAGCGAGTTTGGGCTCTAGTGTTGGCTTAGCCCAAGATCAATTTCGGATAGTTGCTTCGGTTGTCATGTTAATAATCGGCGTAGTTCTAATTTCCCGCTCCCTTCAAGAACGCTTTACTGTTGCGATGTCGGGCATTAGCGGGGCTGGTAATAATCTTCTTGCTAAAGTTACCATCGATGGACTTTTTGGACAGTTCATGATTGGTGCATTGCTGGGTTTAGTGTGGACGCCTTGCGTTGGTCCAACGCTAGGTGCGGCAATTACATTAGCAAGTCAAGGCACAGATCTTGGCAAAATTCTTATTGTGATGACCATTTTTGGACTGGGAGCAGGAATACCGCTTGCCCTGATCGGTATGGTGTCGCGTTCGGCGATGCAGGATGCCAAGGGGGCGTTGGGAAAAGTAGGTAAATATGGCAAACAAGTACTGGGTGGATTCTTGATCGTCATCAGCCTTTTGGTCATTAGTGGCCAAGATAAACCCCTTGAAGCCTTTTTACTGAAACACTCACCAGCATGGTTAACCGATCTAAGCACAAGCATCTGACTCTGAGTTTGTTCAGTTTCTCTCAAGGATCAGTTAGAAAATTAACGTATCTATGCCTTGCAGTTATTTTTGGAGGATCTACAAGCGAAGTGCTTGCAGATCGTGGTGATCAAGGTATTTCAATCCGTGTTGCGCAAGTGCGTAATGGCTTTGAGGTGCAAGCTAGTTATATGTCTCCCTTAAATAATTGCCAAGCATATGTTTTGCTGACAGATTTTTCAAGCAATGAACCATCGGAGGGGATTAAAAGTAGCAAGATCACGCGTTTATCAGACAATACAGTGAGAGTAGAGCAGGTAGTAGAAGATCGAGTACTATTTTTCCCTATTCGTTTTGATTCTATGATCGACTATACCGAGTATCCCATCCATGGAATGGAGCTAAAACAAGTGAAGGGTTATTTTAAAGAGTATCAAGCTAGATGGAAGCTCGTTCCTAAGGATCATGGAACCTTATTTAGCTATGAAGCATTTATTTTGCCTGACAGCATCATCCCTCGTTTTGTCGTAGAACATTTTATGACCAGCCGCATACAAACGCGCTTTGAGAAAATGGAGCAACGAGCAAAAGCTCGAGCTAATTTTGTACCCGAGCGATGTCGATGAAAAAGATCTTAATCTTATTTGCTAAAGACTGGGATCAAATCGCAATTCAAGCAAAGCAAGACTCTAAACAGTATCAGTTTTACTTTGAAGGTTTTGATTTGGCACGTTTTCCAGAAAATATTAATCTTCTGTTTTTTAAAATATTACCCTTTATCAAAAAATTAGAACGAAAATACCAAAAGCTCGGTTTAGATGGAATTGTCAGCAATCATGAACAATTTGGCGCATTAATTGCAGCTTTATTAGCCCAACGTTTAGGATTACCAGGCAACGACCCTCTAGCAATCATCGCTTGTCAACACAAGTACTACAGTCGCTTGGTACAAGAAAAAATAGTACCTGAGACTGTCCCTAAGTTTTCGTATATACCTTATCCATTAGATTCCACAAAACCTCTGGACATAGCATTTCCCTTCTTTATAAAACCGGTAAAAGCTACGTATTCAGTACTTTGCAAGCAAATTAATAGTTGGGATGAACTTGAGCAGCATCTGCACTTTAATTATTTTGAAGAGTGGTTAATTCGTAAGCTAGTTAAGCCGTTTGCTGAGGTCATGCCACTGCTTACATCATTAAAAATAGATCCCAACGGGCTTCTCGCCGAAGAAATCATCGAGGGAGAGCAAATGAATCTTGATGGCTATTGCCAGAATGGAGAAATTCATTTCTTAGGAATGATTGATGAAGTCATGTACCCTGGTACCCAGGCATTTATGCGTTTCGAATATCCTTCACGACTTCCTGAGGAAATTCAAAATCGTGCTAAAGAAATTGCAACAAAGGTATTACATGGCCTTAACTACCGTCATGGTTTCTTTAATATGGAGTTTTTCTATCAACCCCAAACAAATGATTTAAAAATTATTGAGATTAATCCACGTTCTGCATCACAGTTAGTGAACCTATATGAGCGAGTTGATGGCTACAATCCGTATGATGTATTGTTTGCATTGGCTGTTGGTGACACGCCCGTTATAAAAAAAGGTGAGGGTCCGTTTCAGACAGCTGCAAGTTTTGTATTTCGGCATTTTCAAAAACCGCAAAGGCAGAAGAAACCGAGCATTCATGAAGTAAAACAGGTACTTGCTTCATACCCTGATGCAAATATTATGTTTTATTTTAAAAAAGGTGCCAGTTTAGAACGTGAGTTTAAATGGCTGGGTAGCTATCGCTATGCAGTCTTAAATCTTGGGGGTCTAAATCGCACAGATCTGTTTAAACGTTTTCGTTTATTGTGTCAGCAATTAAATTTTATCGATCCCTTAATCAAAGACCAGTAACTCCGTTAAATAGTGTGATGATATCCGACCACTGTCAATACAGTCCCCACCCACCTATTGAACTGTTGGCGCAACAGATTCAAAGCGCTAATACGCTGACCCGATCGATTATTAAAAATCTAGCCCCAGGACAAGAGCTTGTTCCACAACTAGCAACACTCAATCCACCGTATTGGGAGTTTGCGCACATTACTTGGGTTCATGAGTTTTGGGTTCACCGCAAGGGCCGTCAAGAACATCCTTCTTTGTATAAGGATGCAGATGCCTTATTTAATTCATCTACGGTAGCGCATGCAGATCGCTGGAGTATTCCACCCGTATCACTCGAAAGTTTATTGCGGTATAACCGTGAGGTATGTAATAAAACAAGCGAGCTCCTCAGTAAACCCTTAAGTGAAGAAGACTCCTACTTTATTCAATTAGTCATTCATCATTACGATATGCATAACGAAGCATTTGCCATTATGTGGCAGGCACTTGAATATCCCATGCCTTTTCAACCATACAGTGTTTCAACCAAAACAGTCTCAAATAAAGAGTTCATTGAGTTTTCAAGAACGAATATGACTCTAGGATCATCCATTCAGCAGGGCTTTATATTTGACAATGAGAAATGGCAGCATCCTCTGACTGTAGAACCATTTGCGATATCAAGCTCAGCGGTTTCCAATGAACAATATCGTGAGTTTGTCTTAGCAAAGGGTAGCCAAGCGATGCCAAACCATTGGAAGTACGAGACCGGGGTTTGGTATGAACGCTTTTTTGACCAATGGCGTGTGATGGATGATCAACAAGCTGTACGCCATATTCCTTATGAAGACGCCGTGGAATATGC
>DBCI01000050.1:0-2714 GCA_002292975.1 Polynucleobacter sp. UBA962
AAACTCTTGTGCCAGCGGAGTATTGCAAGATGCCACTGGTGAGGTTTCGGATAGGCCGTAGCCTTCAGTAATAACGGTTCCTGTTAGTGCTTGCCAGCGCTCGGCTACCGACCGTTGTACTGCCATACCTCCGCCAATGGTTAAGGCCCAATGCGAGAAATCTAATTCAGTAAATTTTGGGTTATTGAGTAGTGCCTGAAATAAAGTATTAACTCCCGGAAATACATTGATTTCTGGGAACTCTTTTAAAATACCAATCAAGTTTGGTAAGTCCCGTGCGTTAGGAACCAACAGTATCCTTGCGCCAAGGCGCATACCTAGCAACCCACATCCTGTTAATGCAAAGATATGGTACATCGGTAAAGCGCATAAAAAGTTCCAAGTTTTAATAGTCTTGCGCTGCTCAATGGGTTTTAGCCAGGCTTCGATCTGTAAAACGTTGGCAATTAAATTACGGTGCGTGAGGATTGCTCCCTTCGATACTCCTGTAGTTCCGCCGGTGTACTGAAGCAATGCAATATCGTTCTGGGATACGACTGGTTTTCTATACGTTAACAGTGCTCCACCTTCAAGTGCTTGACTAAACTGCATACTCTTTAGGTGATTAGGTAATACGTATGGAACTACCTTGCGCTTGAATGTCCGAATAAAACGATCTAACCAAGGGCCTTTCCAACCCAACATCTCAGCAATGCTGGTGATCACCGCATGCTTAAGTGCAATTGTTTGCCCTTCGATAGCAAATGCATCCTCAAGGGTTTTACCAAAATGTTCCAGCAATAAAATTGCCTCTGCTCCACAATCGCTTAATTGGGCTGATAATTCTCTGGGTGTGTATAAGGGATTGATGCTGACAACAATATATCCAGCCCTCAATACTCCGTACAAGACAATTGGATATTGTGGAATATTGGGCAACATGATAGCAACCCGCGCACCCTTCTCTAACCCTAAGCTTTGTAAATAAGTAGCAAGCTTTTTGGAGGCGCGATCAATATCTTGATATGAAAAGTGTTTGCCCATACACCAATACGCGGGTTGACTTGCAAACCGAGTGAAAGACTCGTCTAGGAGATCTAGCAATGAGTCATAAGCTCCGTAATCCAGCGTATGGGGGACTCCCGTTGGGTAGGAGGAAAGCCAAGGGTTCTTAGTAATCATCCGTATTTATTACACTTTTTTTGGGTTATTGACACCTTAATGCTTAGTGTATCGCTTTGGGCTAATATTGTTCCATGAAAATCCTGCCTGAAATCCTTGAATCTACTGAGACTATTACACAAATTCGTCGTAATATCCACGCCCATCCTGAGTTACGTTTTGAGGAAAAACGAACCGCCGAATTAGTAGCTGAAGCACTTTCTAGCTGGGGAATCCCAGTATTTAAGGGTTTGGGTAAAACTGGGGTGGTCGGACGGATTGATGGCGAGCTTGGTACCGGAAAAATGATTGGTCTACGGGCTGATATAGATGCGCTGCCCTTGCAAGAAAAAAATACTTTTGCACATGCTTCTACCAACCCAGGAAAGATGCATGCTTGTGGTCACGATGGTCACACTGCCATGCTCCTCGGCGCTGCACAATACTTATCCAATCATCGTGAGTTCAAGGGTAGCATTATTTTTATTTTCCAACCAGCTGAAGAAGGTGGTGCGGGTGCACAAAAAATGATCGATGATGGTCTCTTTGAACAATTTCCCTGCGATGCTGTCTTTGGCATGCATAACTGGCCCGGATTAGGTGAGGGGCACTTTGGTGTAACAAGCGGTCCTATGATGGCCTCGAGCAATGAGTTCAGTATTGAGATTCAGGGTAAAGGGGGGCATGCCGCCCTGCCTCATAATAGTGCTGACCCCATTATGGCGGGAGTACAAATTGCTCAAGCCCTACAAACTATTATCACCCGCAATAAACGTCCTGTTGATGCAGCGGTTATTTCAATTACACAGTTTCATGCGGGTAAAACAAGTAATGTAATTCCAGATACGGCTATGTTGGGTGGCACGGTACGAACTTTCACGCTCGAGGTACTAGACTTAATCGAACGGCGTCTTCATGAAATTTCCAATCAAGTAGCCGGTGCATTTGACTGCAAAGCCACAATTGAATTTAAACGTAACTATCCACCCCTCATTAATCATGAGAAAGAAACTGAATTTGCCAGCAAGGTGATGAAAGAGTTAGTTGGAGAAAAGCGCGTGAACACACGCATTGATCCCACCATGGGTGCCGAAGACTTTGCTTTCATGCTCCTCAAAAAGCCAGGATGCTATGTTTTTTTGGGTAATGGTGACGGCGATCACCGCACGGCTGGTCATGGTATGGGGCCATGCCATTTACATAATCCATCCTATGATTTCAATGACGCTTTAATTCCAGTAGGCATCAATTACTGGGTCCGTTTAGCACAAACTTTCTTGGCTTAAAGAAGTCAATCTTCATTAACGATTCTTAAATTGAGCAGGTCGCTTTTCTAAGAAAGCCGCCATACCCTCTTTTTGATCCTCAGTACCAAAGCATGCATGAAATAAGCGTCGCTCAAACCGGATACCTTCACTCAAGCTCATTTCGAATGCCACATTGACACTCTCTTTCACCATCATGAGTGTTAATAAGGGCATTGCGGCAATAGTTTGTGCAATGGCCTTGGTCTCAGTCATTAACTGTGCTGCTGGGTAAATACGCGCTACCAAACCACTACGCTCAGCCTCTGC
>DBCI01000050.1:2826-3330 GCA_002292975.1 Polynucleobacter sp. UBA962
TTCACTTCCGGCTGAGCAAACTTCGCGGTATCGGCGGCAATAATCATGTCGCACATCATGGCAAGCTCACAGCCGCCGCCCAAAGCATAACCAGACACTGCTGCAATCACAGGCTTACGCACCTTGGTAAGAGTTTCCCAATTTCGACTGATGAAATTATTACGATAAGTTTCTTGAAAATCCAGTTGCGCCATCTTGCCAATATCAGCACCCGCCGCAAATGCTTTTTCACTACCCGTAATGATCATGCAAGCAATGGAGTCATCCGCATCAAACTGAAGTAAGGCGGTGCCAAGCTCATTCATTAACTCATCATTAAGCGCATTAAGGACCTGTGGACGATTTAAGGTAATAATGGCAACCTTGCCCTCGGTCTCAGTCAAGATGGTGTTATACGTCATTTTTAATCCCTTCGCGGTAGCAGTAACCAAACACGACCATTTTGCTTCATTCTGCCAGCTAACTCGCCTGCCTGATCGCCGGTGCCCCAGAAATAATCAACCC
>DBCI01000112.1:0-726 GCA_002292975.1 Polynucleobacter sp. UBA962
AACTTCTCAATTTCACACTGCATCTGCTGTCCTCGAACCACCAAGCGCTCACAAATAACAGCGCCGTCTTCAACGTATGGGTCGGATGCTTTTTTAGATGGGGGCATCGCAAATTTTTGTTCGCAATCGGTTGGGCCTGCGCGCCCCTGACCCAAGGCTGGGTCTATCGTTGGCGGCTCTTCCTTTTCAGGGGGCATCGGCTCCATCCGAATAATGACCTTTGGATCGCTGCTAGGCGCCGAACTAGGTTGTGCGCTCACAGAAAATGCCAGCCCTGAAAGAGTAAAGGCAAATACCATTGCCTGGTTCATGATCTTCATGCGCAAATTACTGCGGTGCATTTTTAACTCCCAATCCCTGCCGGATTAAACCCAGAGGCTCCTCTAGGGAGCGCTTTAATACATCTGGTAAGTCTGGAAGAATAATAACCAATACCAAGAATGCCAATGGAATACTAATTGCAAAACCCACTGAGAAGAGATTCATTTGCGGGCTTGTTCGACCTAAAAAGGCTTGGGTCATATTAAACATGATGTACACCAAGAGAATCGGCATAGCAAGTATTAAACCCAAACGAAAAGAGCTGGTCAAGATATCAATGAAGGCCTGAATACCCCACTGCGAAGGCCAGACTCCAAAAGGCAATGTTTTAAAACTCGAGAGCACTAGATCGATTACTAATAAATGGATATTAAGTGCAAAGCACAATGCAATCATGACCAAGCT
>DBCI01000112.1:786-2940 GCA_002292975.1 Polynucleobacter sp. UBA962
GCAAAACTAAATCCGGCCTGAAACGACAAAACTTCAGCTGCTACATCAACTGCCATTAATCCAAGACGGATCATAAAACCGATGAAAGCGCCGATGGCTAGCTCGATCACGACAAAGAAGAAATTGATATTGCCGCCGGGGGTCGGAAAGTTAGCGGTACCCACCATCGGGAAGACATAAAAGGCTAAGAGCAAGGTGAGCATAACCCGAAACTGCATGGGTAAAGCCCGAAACGCAAACACTGGGGCGGTCAAAAATACTCCAAAGATCCGCACTGCCGACAACATTAAAACTAACATGTACTGCTCAATCTGCAATCCGGTGATCGTGATCATGATCGCGAGGCTTTCTAGCTAATGAGGCTAGGAATGCGGCCCAATAACTCTTGAATGTAATCCACAAAGAGTGCCAGCGTTACCGGCCCTGCCAAAAGGATCACCAAACCAAAGATGACTAATTTAGGTACAAAGGCAACAGTAGACTCATTCACAGAGGTAGCGGCTTGCAAAATGCCTAAAATGAGGCCAACAACCAATAATGCCAATAAGGTTGGGCCGGCCAATAAAGCCGCCATGCGCAAAGCCTGATACACCAATTCAATAATGAGTCCACTTTCCATCGCTAATTGAAATAACTTTGGACGAGGGATAAAGAAAGCAGGGTCCAGCCATCGGCCAGAGCAAAGACTATCAGCTTTAGGGGTAAGGAGAACATCATTGGCGAAACCATCACCATCCCTAGAGAGGTTAAGATGCTCGCAACTGCAAAATCAATTGCCAAAAACGGTAGGTAGATAACAAAGCCGATCAGAAAACCAGTTTTAATTTCTGAGATTGCGAACGCAGGTATTAAAACTGTCATTGGTACATTCTCGCGATCATCGATCGGTTTGCCATACATTTTGGCAAACAGGTTCAAATCGTCGCGGCGAGTTTGTTTCAACATAAACTCTTTGAGGGGAACACTACCCACATCAACCGCTTGAGAAAAGTTCATCTTGCCAGCGGTATATGGTTGATACGCCTTTTGATAGATGTTCTCGAAAACCGGATTCATGATGAACAGGGTCAGAAAAAATGACAGGCCAATTAAAACAATATTGGGTGGCATGGTGGTTAAACCCAAGGCCTGCCTTAAGAGCGAGAACACAATTAGAATTCGCGTGAAGCTCGTTAATAAGATCAGGGCAGCTGGAAGAAAACTAAGTGCGGTTAACGCTAGTAAGGTTTCAACGGGGACCGAGTAAGTCGTATTAGCCCCAGTTCCCTTCGTGGTCACCAGTGGTAGGGTCTGCGCCCATACGAGATCAGGTAGAGCAAGCAGAAAGGAAAAGCTCGCCAAGAGCCAAAATACCTTATTCCTCAACTAACTTTCCTTTTTACAAATCGTTTCAGGTTGATAGAAAAATCAAGAGGGTTCGCCTGCGGGGCAAGATTAGCTAGATCTTCTGGGGCTAATTCGGTCAGGTAATTAATTTGGTTCGGTGAATGACCTAAGACCAAAATCCGACCTAATACATTGACCACCAAAATCCGTTCACGTGGGCCGATCGATTGCTGCGCTAAGATTTTGACATTCGGATTGGATGCCTTGGTGGCAGCATCACGCTTTACCAAATAAGCAACCACCCAAATTAAGGCGGCGGCTAGGGCTAGCCAAAAAAAGGAGAACCACAGCATGCCCCCAATCGAAGGATTCATGCGCGACTCAGCGATTAATTTTGCGCAGGCGCTCGGCCGGAGTAACAATATCCGTTAAGCGGATACCGTAACGATCGTTCACGATCACCACCTCTCCCTGAGCAACCAAACAACCGTTTACAACCACCTCAAGAGGCTCGCCAGCCAAAATATCAAGCTCGATCACAGAGCCATAGGTCAGGTTCAGTAGATTCCGAATTTGCATCTTGGCGCGCCCAAGCTCAACCGTCACTTGAACTGGCACATCCATGACGAGATCAATTTCATTGAAATCAGCACCCGCTTTTGCGCCATCTTCTAGGTTAGAAAAGTTAGCTTTCCGCAGAGAGCCAGCCAAATCTTTGCTGGAGAGGGACTTAGCTAAATCATTATCGTTTTCAGCCATTTGTATCCCCTTTTTGATTTACGTCCGTTGAGCCTGTTGCGTCTTTAGCCACTAAAGTATCGGCAAGTG
>DBCI01000112.1:3047-4354 GCA_002292975.1 Polynucleobacter sp. UBA962
TGCTCGTAGAGCTCCCCCTGTTCAGCACCGCGCATCATACTGGGCCCCAAACGGGCACTTTCAAGCGGGCTTTTTAAGAACTCGGCAGGATGCTGAATGGTCTGGATTTTGACCGAATAGCGTCCATTTTTTACCCCATACTGTCCTCGAATGACAGGTAAGCCATCCACATAGACTGTGATGGGATCCATAATCTCGATGGGGATAATCTCACCCACAGAGAGAGATGCAACTTCGCCTAAGAGCATTTGTTTTCTGGCAAGCACTGCGACCGCTGTCACAGGTGCTTCGTGCACTTGATCCGACAAGAGATTGGCCCAATGCTCATCGGGCTCACTCGCAAAACCCTGCATATTGTTATACAAGATCGACTTAACCGGCTCAAGCACCCAAAACGGAATACATAAATCGACATCGCCCGGTCGGCCATTAATCTCAATCGTGAATTTAGAGTGCAAGACCATCTCGCTTGGTGAGGTTATCTTGGCAAATCCAAAATTTGTTTCTTGGCGCATGAAGTCAAACTTAATTTCATAGACTGCTTTCCACGCCTTTTCGTATTCACTCAACAGTGCGTCAACCAAGCGTCGAATAATCCGTAACTCGGTTGCGGTGTATTCACGTAATCCTAATTTAGGGGGAAGGCGCCCTTCACCTCCAAACATATTATCAATCGCGATGTAAACCACGCCAGGATCGACAATCCAACAACCCACTCCCCGTAAGGGACGAATGCCTACGATATTAATATTAGTGCGCTCTGGGAACTCATTGACAAAGTTCTCATAGCTTTTGACCACCGGCAAATGCATTTGCACCTCAATCGGCGCACGGATCATATTAAACAGTGTGAGACGAACGGCACGACTAAACCGCTCATGAATTAATTCTAGAGTCGGCATACGCCGACGCGCGATGATCTTGGATTTATCGAACATCTCACGCTGATCAACAGCGTTGATGTTCATTTCAAAGTTAATATCCTGATCTGCCATTATTTTCCTGTGGAGTTCTCCAGCAGATTAAGATCATTACTGCATTACGAAGGAGCTAAAGAGAACTGCTTGGACCGGTAAATCCATTTCGGTGATGTTCCAGAACTCTGCTGCTGCTCGTGCGGCCTCATTGGTAATCTTCTTGCCAGTCGAGGTCTCTTTAGGAATTGCACCAATGCGCTCTAGATTTTGCAAGTCAGCAGTCGCTGGTTGTTGTTGCAAGATATAAATAGCGGTTAGTTGCGGAGCAATAATCGAGTTAATCACCAAAGCAACCTCGCGAGCCATCATGGTTTTACCTTCTACCGTTGC
>DBCI01000112.1:4518-5820 GCA_002292975.1 Polynucleobacter sp. UBA962
TCACCGCCACGCCCTGGCAAATTCACAATCATCTCATCTAAGGCTATATAGATGGGGGGTGCATTTTGCTTACGATCAGTCAGTTGCTTTTTAAGGATATTCTCAGGCTTATTCGCCTCGGCTTCCGCTGCTTTTTTCTCAGCCTCTGTTTTTTGCGTGTACATATAGCCACCAACACCACCGGCGAGCAGAACCACCACAACACCTAAGATGATGAAGAGCTTTTTATTGCTTTTTTTGGGGGGAGGCTCAGCCGATTCTGTCGATGCAGGGGCTGCTGCCGCTGGGGCTGCACCCGCTTCTAGCGTGGGTTCAACTCGTTCTTCTTCAGCCATTGCCGATCCTCATAGATAACTGTATTAAGCATACAGGTGAATACCTGAAACACCACTCGCATTATCACTTAAGAATCTTGTAGTTGCGAGACTTTCAGATAATAAACCAATCCCCATAGAGGATCTATCGGTAGAAGAACTAGGCTGGGCAAAACGGGATTGTTCAGACCCAAATTGCTGATTTTGGGCAAAACGACTATCGCCTTGTCTGAGGTCGAGGGATAACTGAAGACCCATTTGGGCAAACTCATTTTTGAGCTGCTGGCCACCCTGGTCTAAACGTGCTTTAGCCGCATCATTGGCACCTTCCACAATCAAATACGCTCTACCGGATTGATCAATCCGCAAATCGATTCGAATGGTGCCCTGCTCGGGTGGGGTCAACTCCAACTGTATTCTGCCGCCACCTGATCTGGCAGCATTCAAGATTTCACTATGAAGAGGTCCTGATGTCACAGAGGCCTCATGCAGGCTCATTGCTATCTGCGTTGGGGTGCTACTGACATTTGCACTGCTCTGTGCCACCTGGGATGCACTCAGTAAGTTGCCGCTGAAATCGCTGTCAATCGTCTTATCAAAAGACTGCTCGGTTTTTAGTAAGGCCTGGCTATCTAATAATGGTTTTGCAAGTACAAGGCTATCACCCACCAATGCCTCTCTATTTTCGAGCGCCACAACACCCTCGTCCGCCACAACCGCATTGCCCACTTTAGTGCTTAAAAGGGCCCCCTGTGCCAGAGTAAATTGTGTATCTAAATCAGCAGCTTGCTTCATCTTTAGCTCTTGGGCCAAACTTGGCTCAACACTGATCACGCGGACGGTCTCCGATCCAACAGAGCCATTAATCTGCTGCTGGGCCAGTAACTGCTTTTGCAATGCCTGGTTGATAGTTTGATTAGCGGCAATCTGATTTCGTTGTAGCTCTAATGCTTGTAAGGTCTTCGCATCGATCGTTGCTTTAACACTC
>DBCI01000127.1:0-3160 GCA_002292975.1 Polynucleobacter sp. UBA962
AGTGATCTCATGCATCCAAGAATCCAAACCGGCCTTGAATGGAATATTGCCACCGGTTCGCCTGTAGACAATGACGTTCTTAATGATCTCGCAACCACCCAATGCCAAAGCCTCATCAACAATGGTCTTCAAGGGCAAAGCCTTACCACCGCGCATTTGCTCATCGGCAGTAATGACGGCAACTGCGCCCGCATCAATGATGCGCTCTTGCAAAGACTTCGCAGAGAATCCACCAAACACGACCGAGTGTGTTGCACCAATACGAGCACAGGCTTGCATCGCCATCACACCCTCGACCGACATCGGCATATAAATAATGACGCGGTCACCCTTTTTAATACCGCGCTTACGCAAGGCATTCGCTAATTGACAAACCCGATCATGCAGTTCTTGGTATGTGACCTTGGTCTCTTTACCATCATCAGACTCAAAAATGATGGCGGTCTTGTTGGCATTACCAATTTGTAGATTACGATCTAGGCAGTTATAAGAAGCATTGGTGGTGCCATCTTCAAACCATTTATAAAACGGTGCCTTCGACTCATCCAGTGTTTTTGTAAAAGGCTGCTTCCAATAAACATGCTCTTTGGCTAAGCGCGCCCAAAATCCTTCGTAGTCTTTTTCGGCCTCGGCACATAATTTGTTATAGGCATCCATGCCTGAAATGGCTGCATTTTTTACAAAATCGGTGGGCGGATTGAAAATCCGGCTCTCGTTCATTAGTGGTTCCATTTGAATAACACCCTCTCTAAGTACTTATAGTGACAACAAAAGATTAATAAGTTGATTATTTCATATGACGATAAGTGAATTAAGTCCTGATTTGCCCTATGGCAAACCCTTAAAATGCCATATTCATTCCACTTATTGAAATAACCCTATGCCAACCATCCGCCAAGACGACCTGATTCAGAGTATTGCTGACGCCTTTCAGTTTATTTCCTACTACCATCCTCGTGATTTCATTCAGGCGATGGGCCGAGCGTATGAGCTTGAGCAAGGGGCTGCAGCTAAAGACTCGATTGCCCAAATTCTGACCAATAGCAGAATGTGCGCTGAGGGTAAGCGACCGATTTGTCAAGACACGGGCATTGCCGTTGTCTTTTTAAAAGTGGGCATGAACATTAATTGGAGCGGTGCCACCATGAGCGTTGCCGATATGGTTAATGAAGGTGTGCGTCGTGCTTATCTAAATCCTGAGAACACATTACGCGGCTCTGTTTTATTAGATCCCGCTGGCAAGCGTAAGAACTCGGGCGATAACACACCCGCAGTTATTCATTATGAAATTGTTCCGGGCGATGATCTGGAAGTCATTTGCGCAGCCAAAGGGGGTGGTTCTGAGAACAAAGCCAAAATGATCATGCTCAATCCATCGGATTCGATTGTGGATTGGGTACTAAAAACAGTGCCCACCATGGGAGCGGGCTGGTGCCCTCCCGGCATTCTTGGTATTGGGATTGGTGGAACACCTGAGAAGGCAGCACTTCTTGCGAAAGAGTCCTTAATGGCACCGATAGATATCCAGGAGCTTATTGCACGCAGACCCAAGAATCGTATCGAGGAATTACGCCTAGAAATTTATGAGAAAGTTAATCAACTTGGCATTGGCGCGCAAGGCTTAGGTGGCCTTGCAACCGTTCTCGATGTCAAGATCATGGATTACCCAACACATGCTGCGTCATTACCAGTGGCGATGATTCCAAACTGTGCGGCAACCCGCCATATTCATTTTCATCTAGATGGCAGCGGCCCTGCTCACTTCAAGGCACCCTCTCTTAGTGATTGGCCAGCTGTCTCTTGGCAAGCCGATACCAAGAAATCAAAGCGCATCGATGTCAATAACTTAAGCGCGGAAGAAGTGGCGAGCTGGAAACCCGGTCAAACTTTATTACTCAATGGCAAGATTCTGACGGGTCGTGATGCAGCACATAAACGAATTGCCGATATGCTGTCCAAAGGCGAGCCTCTACCAGTGAGCTTCAAAAATCGTGTGATTTATTATGTGGGCCCTGTTGATCCAGTCCGCAATGAAGTTGTGGGTCCGGCAGGCCCAACAACCTCCACGCGGATGGATAAGTTCACCGAAACCATGCTGGGGCAAACAGGCCTACTCGCTATGATTGGTAAAGCAGAGCGCGGTCCGGTTGCGATTGAGTCGATTAAAAAACATCGCTCGGCTTATCTGATGGCAGTGGGTGGTGCCGCCTATTTAGTATCTAAAGCGATTAAGCATGCCAAAGTGCTTGCCTTCCAAGACCTTGGTATGGAAGCCATCTATGAGTTTGACGTCGAAGATATGCCGGTCACGGTGGCGGTTGATTCTACGGGTACCTCCATGCATCAAACCGGTCCGCGTGAATGGCAACTCAAAATTGGCAAGATACCAGTCACAGTGGCTTAGATGTATCGTAATTCATTGAACGGTTGACCGTGGTCACAATCGGTGTCTTTGACTCTGGCATAGGCGGCCTATCTATTTTGGATGAGGCACTGCAGCAGTTACCCCATCACAATTACATCTATTTTGCGGATTCTGCAAACGCACCCTATGGAGATAAGCCACCGCAATGGATTGCAGAACGCAGTTTGCAGATCTGTCGCTATTTAGTGGAGCAGGACTGTAGTGCTATTGTGGTGGCCTGTAACACCGCTACAGCAGAAGCAATTGCCACAATCCGCAGCACACTAAATATTCCCATCATTGGGGTTGAACCCGGAATTAAGCCAGCGGCGATGCAATCTCAAAATGGGATCGTGGGTGTTCTGGCTACTGAAGCAACATTAAACAGTGATAAGTTCAATGCACTACTAGCGACCCTCCCTGAGCATTGTCAATTTATTAAACAAGCAGGTGCGGGTTTGGTGCCCTTGATCGAAGCAGGTTTGATTGAGACCCCTGAAATGCAAGCACTCTTACGCTCGCATTTAAAACCAATACAAGACCAAGGTGCGGATACCTTGGTTCTGGGATGTACTCACTACCCCTTCCTCAAAAAAATGATCCGAGCAGTTGTGGGGGACTCCATGACGCTGATTGATACTAGCGATGCCGTGGTCCGACAATTGCTTAGACAGATGCATCAACAAGGTCTTATTGTGAGTTCCAAACACTCCCCCAAGCTAAGCTTACTGAGTACTGCTAATGCAGATACATTAG